>SVHQ01000016.1 GCA_015055785.1 Clostridiales bacterium
AAAGGTTCTTGTTCCTATTTCGGCTTGGATTGTAATGTTTATATGGTGAAAGTTTCCTACGAACAAAAACCTTTCCGCCGCGAAGTGATGCGCACCTACGGCGCGAACGTAACCCCCTCCCCTTCCACCACAACAGAAGTGGGCAGAAAAATCCTTGAGCAATTCCCTGGCACGGGCGGTTCGCTCGGCTGTGCTATCTCGGAAGCAGTAGAAGCGGCTACCAGCAAGGATGGATACCGTTACGTACTCGGCAGTGTTTTAAATCAAGTGCTTTTGCATCAATCGGTGATTGGTTTGGAGACGAAAACGGCACTCGACAAATACGGCGTGAAAGCGGATATCGTCATTGGCTGTGCAGGCGGTGGCAGTAATCTCGGCGGTTTAATCGCACCCTTCATGGCTGAAAAGCTGGAAGGCAAAGCCGATTATCAATTTATCGCCGTAGAACCGGAAAGCTGCCCCACCCTTACGCGCGGTACGTATGCGTACGATTATTGTGATACGGGTAAAATTTGCCCCCTTTCCAAAATGTACACCTTGGGCAGCGGCTTTATCCCCGCGGCAACCCACGCAGGCGGACTTCGCTATCACGGCATGACCTCCACTCTTTCTGAATTGTACGACCAAGGTTTGATGGAAGCGCGCTCTGTTGCGCAAACGAAAGTGTTTGAAGCGGCAGAATATTTCGCAAGAATTGAGGGTATTTTACCCGCCCCCGAATCGGCGCATGCCATTCGCGTAGCACTCGACGAAGCTATCAAGTGCAAGGAAACGGGTGAGAAAAAGGTAATCGTATTCGGCTTAACGGGTACGGGATATTTCGACATGATGTCCTATGAAAAATTCCACGATGGCAAAATGAAAGATTACGTGCCCACAGAGGAAGACATTGCGCGCGGTATCAATGGTTTGCCTAAATTTGATTTATAATTCCCTTTCATAAACGATAAAACGGAGAGCGCAAAACTCTCCGTTTTTTGTTTTTTATTCGGTTTGTATAACACAATACATTCCACTCAAGAATGTGCGAATAGATGCAACAGTGCATTAAGGACGAGAAAATTTACAGCCGCAAAAATCTTGACGGTATAACCCATATTCCTTGGATAATTCAATCGAACGATGGTAGCCGCCTTTCTTCTTGAAATCGGTATAAAGATAATTCAACTCGTACATGCCCCCCACCTTTTCACCAATTTCATTCAGCCATTCGGCGTTTTTATATGGACTAAGCGTCAGCGTTGTGGCAAACCACGCATAGCCGTGTGCCTTTGCCATTTGCGCGGTTTTTTCCAAACGCAAACGATAGCAAACGTAACAACGGCTACCTCTTTCAGGTTCGTTTTCCATGCCCTGCACCGCATTAAAAAAGACAGACGGTTCGTGGTCGCAATCGAGAAAATCCGCCCAACCCGTTTCCTTTAAAAAACGGATTTGTTCCGCTTTTCGCTTTTGGTATTCCACGTCCTCGTCAATATTGGGATTATAATACAGCACGGTGATTTGGAAATGTTCTTTCAAACGCTCTAAACACGCAGAAGAACAAGGCGCACAACAGCTGTGCAGCAAAAGTTTCGTGCCCTTTTCCGTCTTATTTATTTGTTCCAACATCATCTGTTCGTAATTTCGTTTCATAAGAGTATTATAATCTTTTTGTCCCTTTTTGTCAATGCAAATAAAGGTTGTTGCTGAAAACTTGACAAACAGGCGCGTTTCTTATATAATACAGTTGTTATGGATTTATTAATTCCCGTGGCCTCAGGCCTTGAACAAATTACAAAACGTCAACTGCTTGCGCTTGGTTATGAAAAAGCACCTGCGCAAAACGGTCGTATTGAAGTGCAGGGTGATTGGCAGGACATCGCGCGGCTGAACGTGTTTTTGCGCAGCGGCGAGCGTGTCTTGTTGCGCCTTGCGACCTTTCACGCCACTACTTTCGATGATTTATATGAGGGCGTCTATAACATTCCTTGGGAAAATTATCTTCAAATCGATTCGCAAATACTCATGGACGGCAAAAGCGTCCAAAGCACACTCGCAGCCATTAAAGCCAGCGGCGGCGTTGCAAAAAAAGCCGTTATTCGTCGGCTTGGGGATAAGTTAAATAGCGGCAGAAAAACCTTTTCGGAAACGGGGGCGCGGTCGATTATCGGTATTTCTATTTTTAAAGACGAAGTGACGGTCACCTTGGACACGACGGGCGAAGGACTGCACAAGCGCGGTTATCGCTCTCTTGCCTATTCTGCACCGCTCAAAGAAACGCTCGCGGCGGCGTTGATTGATTCCTCGTTTTATAACCCCGACAATGACGAAGAAAAACCCTTCGCCGACGTTTTTTGTGGCAGCGGTACGTTGCCGATTGAAGCGGCGTTAAAAGGTATGCGTATTGCCCCAGGGCTACACCGTGATTTTGATTTCACGCATTGGAAATGTGCCCCTATCGGCGTTTTAAATACCGCGAAAGAAGAGGCAAGGGATAAAGAAAATCAGGGCGCAAAATTGCAAATTTTTGCAAGCGATATCAATCCGCAAGCGATTTCTATTGCAAAATATCACGCAAAACGCGCCGGCGTGGAAGACAAAATCCATTTCTCTATTGCCGATGCGAGAAAGTTTACAAGCGAGCAAAAGTATGGCGTTTTGATGAGCAATCCCCCCTACGGAGAACGTTTGAGCGATGAGGCAGAAGTAAGAAAGCTTATGTCGGATTTTGGCAAAACTTTCCGCGCTCTGCCCGATTGGAATGCTTATGTTTTGACGTCACTGCCCGAGTTTGAAAGATACTTTGGCAAGCGTGCGGATAAGAAGAAAAAACTATTCAACGCAAACCTGGTATGCGGATTTTACTCTTATTACGGTGCTCCGCCCCAACGTTTTGACGAATCACGAATTTCTAATCCCATCTCTAAGGGAGAAAAATAAAACAACTGGAGCAAAAAAATTATGAAATTTTTCGACAAGCTTATTCTCGTAGTATTGAATATTTTATTGCTGTTGCTTTCGGCAATTGTACCCTCTATTATCATTGCGTCTACGCCCGCATTTTATGAAACACAGTTTATTAAAACGGAATTGTGCGCTCCTGAAAGCGGAGTGGACGATTTAGGTCCTGTTATTAGATATATTGACGGTGACAGCACAAAAAGCGCACGTTTTACAAACGAACAAATGCAGCTTATTGCAAAGCATATCATTGATTATATGTTCACGGATAAAGAAAGCTTTGCCCTTGTGATGGACGACGTTTATCTCAATGGAAGCGTACAGGATAACGTATCCATTTTCGGCGAAATTGCTGTCAAACACATGGAAGACGTTAAAATTCTATTCGGGTTTTTAATTAAGTTTTCAATTGTCGCTCTTGCCGTTGTCCTCAGTGCGGGCATATATCTATTTTGCCGTAAAGAACACACCGCTCCCATTTTATTAAAACAAACGCTCGGATTTTACGGCACATTTATTGGGATCGCCGCGCTATTCTGCGCTGTCGTTGCCATACAAGCACATATTAACGATGTGGAATATTTTTCACAATTATGGCATAGCTTACATTCGATTTTCTTCCTTTTCGAACCGAATAAAATCGAGGGTTCTTTCTTCAACGACGCCCTTACGTGCATCTTAACGTTAGAGTTCTTCTTGGGCGCTGTAAAAATCGTCGTCGCAACCATGGGTGGGGTGTTGGCTGCTTGGCTGACCCTTTCCACCTTTGCAAAAATCCGTTCTAAACGTAAATCGACAAATTTTTAAATGCTTCTGCAAGAATAAAACCTTCTGTCTAATCATGGCAGAAGGTTCTTTTTTTATTCTATATTTTGTTTTTCGTTCTCGTTCTTTTCAACGTCTTCTTTTGCTTTATTCATGGAAGGACAAGAAGCCGAAGAACACGACGAAGCCGACGGGCAACCGCTACATCCACAACCACAGCCGCCCTTACCGTTTTTCTTTTTCCAAATGCTGTGCGCCACAACGCCCGCAACGGCTGCCACAGCTAAAATTATAATGATGATATCAATAGGTTTCATTTAAAAATCCTCCAATTAGGTTGATACCTGCCCACCCCATTTTATAAAATGCGGCAGGCAGGTACTTAGTTATTGAAAAAATCGAAATTCTGTGTAAGCTACATTATTTTCTATACAAAGGCTGTTGTTTTTTATCCATCGCCTTGTTATACATTACGATACCAACCGTTACAAGCGCCGCCAACACCAACCAAATCGCAATCGTCCACGTCCATTCGCCCACCGTGTAAACCATGCTGGAAACGAGATAAGAAGTGACAATCCAAAACAACAGCGTCCATTTAAATTTACCTTTGCCGATTTCACCCTTTGCCGCCGCCACCGCTGCAAAGCAAGGAATGGTGAGCATATTGAATGCAATGAAGGAAATGAGCGCAGGTACGCCAATGCCCGTTTCCGTAATCATAATGCCAACTTCATAAATGCCGTCCTCGGTTGCACCAGCAAAGTTTGCTGTAATGCAAGCCGCCAAAGTGCCAAACGTTGCGATAACGTCTTCCTTCGCAATCAAACCCGTGATTGCCGCCACTGCGAACACCCAACCCTTTTCATTGAGTTGCGCACCAAAGCCAAGCGGCGTAAACAAGGGCTGAATAAGTTTGCCGATAGAGGCAAGAATCGACGTATCCATCGCTTCGCCGACGTATTTCCAATCCCAACCGAAGTTGGACAAGAACCAAATAACGATACACGAAGCTACAATAATTGTGAACGCCTTTTGAATGAAGTGTTTTGCTTTATCCCAAAGGTGTAACATAAGGTTTTTAAAGCCAGGC
Source organism: Clostridiales bacterium (assembly GCA_015055785.1). The sequence goes on from SVHQ01000016.1 coordinate 4,802, forward strand.
ATGTGATATACGGGTAGCTCCATAATAAAGGGAGAAGCTTCGCCGCGCATGGTGGTGTTTCTCATTACAAGCAAGGATATAAGTGCCGTCACCATGCCAAGCAGATACATTGCATACGTGATTACATCTGCGTTGCCAACGTTGAAGGTAACGACAATCGCGCCAGAAATTGCAAGCAAAATCGGCATTTTCGCACCGCAGGAGAAGAAAGGAATGACGCGAACCGTCGCTTCTCTTTCTCTTTCATCCGCCATTGTACGCGTGTTAATCATGGCAGGTACGGAACAGCCAAAGCCCATAATCATCGGCATGAACGCTCTGCCCGATACGCCAAAACGACGGAAAATTCTATCCAACATAAACGCTACACGCGCCATGTAACCGCTATCTTCCAAAATCGAGAAAAACAGGAACAATACAAGAATTTGCGGCAGGAAAGAAAGTACGCCTGATACACCGCCCCATACGCCGTCGCAAACAAGACCGATAATCGCTTCATTTGCACCAAGACCTTCCAAACCCAGCGTCAAACCCTCGCCAATCGTTGCGGTCAGCCAATCCATGGCATTGAACAAAATCATGCCAGGGGTGTTGATACCCGTGCCACAGAAAATCGCGCCGAGCGTGCTGTTTTCCGCGGTAGCCGCACACCAATCCCCAATCGCGGGAATTTTGCCTAAATAGAATAAATTATCCGAGAACGTCAAGTGGAAAATCAAGAACAAAATGACAAGGAAAATGGGAATACCTGCCCATTTATGCGTCAACACTTTATCCGCTTTGTCCGATTTTGACAAATCATTATAATCGTGTCTTTTTGCTCGCGTCAACGTCGAGGAAAAATGCGCTGTGATATATTTATATCTCGCATCCGCAATCGCCGCTTCCGCATCGCCGTCATAACCGTCTTTCGCCACTACGTTTTCATTGATAAACGCTTCCACCGCTCTTGCTTCCGCAGGATGGTTTTGCATTTCAATGGAGTCCTTTTCCACCAATTTAACGGCATGGAACAAAGGTGCTTCCACTTCCTTTAATTTCAAAGCGATTTCCGCATTCTTAATCGCCGAGCCAAGCACCGATTCTCTCAGCACCGTTTCCCCAACTCGTTTTTCTTGCACCGCTTTTAACGCACGAGCCATCAACGCTTCCACGTTATCGCCGCGGAGCGCGGAAATTTCCACCACAGGGAGCCCTATTCTTTTTTCCAAAGCACGCACGTCTATCTTGTCGCCGTTTTTATCGAGTACGTCTGTCATGTTCAACGCAATCACCATCGGAATATCCAATTCCATAAGCTGCGTCGTCAAATAAAGGTTTCTTTCTAAATTGGTGACGTCCACAATATTAATGATACCGTCGGGTTTCTCATCCAACACGAAATTACGCGCAATCACCTCTTCCGGCGTGTAGGGCGAAAGGGAATAAATCCCTGGCAAATCGACAATATATACGGGTTCGTCACCCTTTTTGTATGTACCCTCTCTCTTATCCACCGTCACACCAGGCCAGTTCCCTACGTGCGCCGTACTGCCCGTCAAAGCATTGAACAGCGTCGTTTTACCAGAGTTTGGATTGCCTGCCAAAGCAAATTTTAACATTCTAACACCATCCTAATTTTACATTTTTACTTTTTCATTTCTTGCGCGCTTTATTTGATTTCAACGTGCGCCGCCTCTGCCTTTCTCAACGTCAATTCATAGCCGCGAATAGAAATCTCAATCGGGTCACCCAAAGGTGCTTTTTTACGAAGATACACTTCCGCGCCTGGCGTGATGCCCATATCGAAAAGTCTGCGGCGTACCGCGCCTTCCCCGTTCACCGCCGTCACCGTGCCTTTTTCGCCTATCGAAAGCTGTGATAAAAGTTTCATAAAGCCTCCTTTTCCTATCTTCCGTCTTTTTAATTTATTTTCTTAACCGCGGTTAAGTTTTTACCGAAAAGAAAAAGCGGAATTTTCACCGTCATTTTTCTGTATTATATCATTATTCTATGCTTTTGTCAACAAAAATAAACCTTGGTTAAGAAATTTTTTGTAATTTTTGGGATTTTTTTGTGTTGAAAGGATAATAAAATCGCCCTACTTCCTTATTATAAATACGCGATAGAGGGGCGATTCTTCTGTTTATTTTGCTAAAAAGCGTTTCATCATTTGGAAAGTTTCCTCGGAAATGAGGTGTTCCATACAGCAAGCATCCTCTTCCGCCGCGGCAACCGAAACGCCGTTTTTTACAAGGTATTCACGAATAATGCAGTGTTTTTCATACACTGTTTCGGCGTATTCTTTCCCCGATTCGGTGAGGTATAAATGTTTACCGTCCTCGTACACGTATTCCTTTTCACAAAGAAGCTTTACGGCTTTATTCACCGCTGCTTGCGAAACGTTCATACGTTTTGCAACGTCTATGCGATGCACAACGTCCTGCTGACGGCTGATAGTCAAAATGCTTTCTAAATAATCTTCTTCCGATTGATTATATCTTGCGTATGTGTTCATCTTTTTCCCCTTTTTTTCTATTCAACACGTACATGGTGTGGGCGTTTTGTCTAATTTACTTTATAAGACAAGCGTCGCCAAACGAGAAGAAGCGATAGTTATTCTCCACCGCATACTTATAAACGTCCAAAATTTCCTCTCTGCCCGTCAAGCACGCCACCAGCATAATCAACGTACTTTCTGGCAAATGGAAATTGGTGATTAGAGCATCCACACATTTCATTTTATAGGGTGGATATAAGAAAATTTCTGTGTTACCATTGCAGGCATGCACCATGCCACTCTCGTCTGCCACACTCTCTAACGTGCGCACAGACGTGGTGCCCACCGCAATCACGCGTCTGCCGTCCTTTTTGGCTTCGTTGATAATTTTCGCCGAGTCTTCCCCGATTTGATAGTATTCGGAGTGCATTTTATGGTCGGTAATGATGTCTTCACTCACCGGTCGGAAAGTGCCCAAACCTACGTGTAACAGCACTTCTGCAATCTGCACACCCTTTGCCTTTAATTTTTCCATTAACTCAGGAGTAAAGTGTAACCCTGCCGTAGGCGCAGCTGCCGAACCGTCCACCTTACTATACACCGTGTTATAACGAGCTTGGTTTTCTAATTTTTCCTTGATGTATGGCGGCAAAGGCATTGTCCCCACTTCGTTTAAAACGTCCTCAAACGCCCCCTCGTAGGAAAATTCTATCACGCGTTCGCCCGATTCGGTTATGTCTTTCACTTCAAAAGATAATTTATCGCCAACCGTCATCTTTACGCCGATTTTACCTTTCTTGCCCGGGCGCATCAATACTTCCCACGTGTTTAAATCGTAGCGTTTTAAAAGCAACACTTCCACCACGCCGCCGTGTTGCGTCGTTGCATACATACGCGCAGGAATAACTTTCGTGTTATTGACAACGAGCACGTCACCATCTTGTAAATAGTCGACAACGTCTTTAAAAATTTTGTCCTCTATCTTTTTCGATTGGCAATCATACACCAAAAGCCTTGAAGAATCACGCGGCTCTGCTGGCGTTTGTGCAATTCTTTCCTCAGGTAAATCGTAATAAAAATCGCTTTTTTTATACTGTACTCTCTCTTGTTGTTCCATAATTCAACTCAACCCTGCCCCACACATACATCATCTCAACGCGTACATGGTGGCACCATTTATCATTTATTCATCCGATTCAAAAATAGAGATTTGTTTTCTTGCCTTTAAGCTGGGCTGTAACCCCATATGCGCATAGCCATCCTTTAAACAAATTCTGCCTCTTGGCGTGCGCGCAATAAAACCAAGCTGTAATAAATACGGTTCGTAAACGTCCTCAATCGTGTTCGCATCCTCGTTGATGGTTGCCGCCAACGTTTCCAAACCCGTAGGTCCGCCGCCGAATTTTTCAATCAAGGCACGCAGCAAACTTCTGTCCGTTTCATCTAAGCCAAGTTCGTCAATCTCCAAACGCCTTAAAGCAAAACGAGCGTCTTCACGCGTAATGCAATCGTTGCCTTTGACTAGCGAGAAATCGCGCACACGTTTTAACAAACGGTTTGCAATACGCGGTGTACCGCGGCTTCGGCGGGCAATTTCCGCCGCCGCATCCTCGTCAATAGAAATATCCAAAGCCTTTGCCGAACGTGTAACGATTTCTTGAAGTTCGTCGGGCGTGTACATTTCCAAACGGTTAATGATGCCAAATCGATCACGCAAAGGCGCGGCAAGCATCCCCACGCGCGTCGTTGCGCCAATCAAGGTGAATTTCTTCAAAGAAAAACGAATGTTGCGCGCGGACGGGCCTTTCCCAACAATGATATCTAACGCGTAATCTTCCATCGCGGAATATAAAATTTCTTCCACAGAACGATTTAAACGATGGATTTCGTCAATGAATAGCACATCCCCCTCGTTTAAATTGGTCAAAATCGCCGCCAAATCCCCCGAACGCTCGATTGCAGGACCGCTCGTCAATTTAATCGATACCCCAAGTTCATTCGCAATAATATGCGAAAGAGTCGTTTTGCCAAGTCCCGGAGGCCCGTATAAAAGCACATGATCAAGCGCCTCACCGCGCGCTTTTGCCGCCGCGATGTACACGCCAAGGTTTTCTTTTGCTTTCTGCTGACCCACGTAATCCGCCATGGTCTTGGGGCGCAAAACGTTTTCTTCTACGTCATATTCTGTTTTCGTGCTAACGAGCAAACTTTCCTCGCCGTAATCTTCATCTTCAAACATATTTTTTCTCTCTAACGCAATATTTCAATGCATCTTACTCAAATTCCGCCTTGCAAGGCTTTCATGATAATTTCTTCTACCGTTTTTGCGCCCATTTCGTGCGCTTTCTTCACCGCTTGCGCACTCTCACTACGCGTAAAGCCCAAACCCATCAATGCCGACACTGCCTCCTCGTCCTGCGCCGATAAACGCGTCACCGTGCCGCCGTCCATCATCACAGGCGATTCACCGCTGGCACCAAGTACTTCCGCCGCAGAGATTTTGCCGTGCAATTCCAAAACGATTTTTTCCGCGGTCTTTTTACCCAAACCTTTCACGGCACTCAAACGCTTCACGTCTGCCGTTGCCACCGCTTGTGCAAATTCATCTCCGCTTAACGACGCTAAAATGGAAATGCCCATTTTCGGGCCTACACCCGATACGGAAATCAGCTTTAAAAAGAGTTCTTTTTCCTTTGGAGAAGCAAATCCAAACAACGTAACGCCGTCCTCTTTCACCTGCAAATAGGTGTACAGCTCCGCCGTTTCACCCTGCGTCATTTTTGAAAAAGCACCGCCCGTGCAATAGGCTTCATAACCCACACCGTTCACGTCTAAAATCACCGTTTCCGCCGTCAGCGCCAATACTTTTCCTCTTAAATACGATATCATATCCCCTCACTCCTTATTCTTCCTTTTTAGGCGGCATTTTCACCGTTCGTCTCACACCTGCCCCCGTCGTTTGCTTATCTCCAACCGTTTTTAAGGTGGACAAGGAAGCTCTACCTACCCCCGTCACACCTGCAATCCCTGTGGCATTTCGCAACGCCGAAGCCGTGCTTGCCGAGGAAAAACCTTTTCCCGATTTACTGCCGCGTTTGGAAGCTCTTGCCCCCGCCGCCATCAATTCCTGATAAGCGTTGGCGGGCGCAACATTCGTGTTGTTGCCCTTTGTCCTCGTCATGTTCCCCACCGCAAACAATTCGCCAAAACGGCTTGCAAAAGCATGACAGAGTGCAATGCCCAAAGCGTCCGCCGCATCATCGGGCTTTGGCGTTGTCTTTAAATGCAAAAGCGAAGTGACCACCGATTGTATTTGATGTTTATCCGCTTTGCCGTAGCCCGTCAGTGCCTGCTTGATTTGCATGGGAGTATATTCGTATAATCTACCGCAAGATTTAATGCACGTAAGCAAGGCTACGCCGCGCGCATGCGCCACGGCAATACCCGTCGTGATGTTTTTAGAAAAGAACAATTCCTCCATCGCAATTTCGTCTGGACGGTATTTCTCTAAAATTTTGGTGAGCCCCTCTTCCAGCATCGCAAGACGAACGGGCAAACCCTCTTCCTTGGGCGTTGTCACTACACCGCAATCAATGGCGCGACAATTGCCTCTATCGTCCTTTTCAATTATGCCATACCCCAACGTTGCAAGACCAGGGTCGATGCCCAAAATAATCATATACTTCCCGTCCGTTTTTGCCTCTTTTGCCTTTCCATATATTATACCGCATTTTCTTTTTCTTGTCAAGTCGTCTTAACGCTTCAACACGCTTTTTCGGCTGTTCTTGTAGGGCGGTGCTGCATACGTTCTGGATTTACGACAAAAAAAGTGAAAAAAATTGGAAAAATGTTCAAAAAAGTTGGCAGTATCCCCTTGACAAGGCTAAAATTTGTGTTATACTCTTTGCGCGACAGGCGAAAAACGTCCTTTTTCAATCGCCGCAACAGCCATGCAGGTCAAATACAGCCAAGCGCAAACGCCACCAATGCGTCGAATGCTGTGATGAGATTGCACGTTATCAAACCGCAATGCCTTTGATTGCTTTTCTTCGCTCCAAGTCGAAAAAAGGAGAAGAATATGAAAATCAAGATAATCAAGCTGTTGCATGTATTTGGTTGGGACGCGCTCCTTTTGGGGCTGCTTGAAAAACTTTTGCTCGGATTAATTAAAAAACTGTCGAAGTGGACTGATACGCTCCGCCGTTTTCTTAACCGAGCACAAAACTTCCGCAACGAGGTATTACCTCCGCATTAAATTGGACGTTGAATGGTGCTCCCGTCGCACCGTTTGATGCCATGAAATGGGAATACTATCGCGAGAATTGCGTAAAAAATCCCTTGGGCGTGCTCCTCCGTCCAAGGGTGTTTTTATAATGAGGTATCATGTATGTAATTACTTTATTTTTATGAGATTCTCACGTCGCTTCACTTCTCAGAATGACAGTGGCACGCAAAAAAAATGCCGAGTCTGCTAAAAACACAGATTCGGCATTTTTTGTTTTGTTTTTATTATTCTGCTTTGATAGCGCCAACAGGGCAACCGTCTTCACAAGCGCCGCAATCAACACAATCACCGTTGATTACGTAAATACCCTTTGCTTCGTCTAAAACGATAGCACCAACGGGGCAGGTATCAGCGCAAGCGCCGCAAGCTACGCATTCGTTCGTAATTACATGTGCCATAATTCTTACCTCCGAATTTTTATTTCTGCTATCATTATACCATATATTTTTTAATTAGTAAAGAACTCAAAAGGAATTTTTTAAAATTTTCTTAATTTTTGCACGATTTCTATTGTCGCTTTCGCCGCAAAACGAATCTCTTCTTCCGTATTATTCTTGCCAAAACTAAATCGCACCGAGCTTCTCGCCTCTTCTTCCGTCAAGCCCATTGCCGTCAATACGTGGCTGGGTTTTACGGATGCACTCGCGCAAGCAGAGCCTGCCGCCACGCAGATGCCTTTCAAATCCATATTATAAAGAAAATCTTCGTTGCGTATTCCGTCAAAGCGTAAATTTAAAATGGCAGGCAACGTATTTTCAAAATCGCCGTTTCTATGCACGCCATCAAGCGAGGATATCCCCGATAAAAACAAATCGCGCAGTGCCGTGATTTTTTTATTCACCTCGTACATGGTTGCCGCATTTTTCTCGTAAGCCGCCGCCAAACCCACTACGGACGGTACGTTCACCGTGCCGCCACGAAGACCTCGTTCCTGCTCACCGCCGACAACAAGCCGTTCCGTTTTTACACCACTTTTTATATACAGTACGCCACAGCCTTTCGGCCCGTAAAATTTATGGGAGGAAAAGGAAAGCATATCCACCCCCCAATCCTTTACGTCAATTGGCATATATGGTGCGGCTTGCACAGCGTCCGTAAAAAACAAAGCCCCTTTTGCGTGCGCCAACTTCGCCATGTTTTTTACGTCATGCAAAACGCCCGTTTCATTATTCGCCGCCATAATTGCAACGATGCCCGTATTTTCAGAAATCGCCTTTTCCAAATCACTCAACGCAACCCTGCCCCTATCGTTAACGGGTAAATAGGTCACGTCAAAGCCCTCTTTTTCCAGTTCTTTTGCCGTTTCCAACGTCGCGTGATGTTCAATCGAGGAAAGAACAACCCCATTCCTACCCTTAGCCTTTTGCGCATACGCTCCGCCGCTGAGCGCCCAATTATCCGCTTCCGTTCCACCCGAAGTAAAGTACACTTCGCTGGGCTTCGCATTCAACAGCATTGCAACCTTATCGCGCGAAGCGTCCACAGCACTCATCGCTTTACGGCCAACGCTGTGCGGAGAATCGGCATTCCCATATACTTCTGTGAAATACGGCAACATTTTTTGTAATACTTCCTCGTCTAAAGGCGTTGTCGCCGCGTGATCGAGATAAATCTTACCTTCCATTCTTTGCTTCCTAATTGTTTATTTCTTATATTATACTCACTTTTTTCCCCTTTGTCAACGGCAATTTTCACGCTTAAACAGCAAATTCCTCAACAATCACACAAATTATGGAAAAAATTTAAACTTTTTTCAAAAAACCCCTTGAAAAATGTGAAAAAATATAATATAATGGTTGCAATTATCGGTTCTTTTGTAAAATCCGCGACGGGGAAGAGAGAACTCCATGAAAACAGCGAAGGTTTTACGCCCCATTGACCGATAAAATATCTGATTACCTAAGGGGGATTTTTATTATGAGCAACAAAGGCGAGAGCATCCGTAATATTGCGGTTGTGGGACACAGTGGCGAGGGCAAAACGACGTTGGTAGAAGCAATGCTTTTCAACGGCGGCGTGATTGACAGACAAGGCAAAGTGCCCGATGGAACGACTGTGTCCGACTATGACGATCTTGAAAAAGCAAAGAAAATGTCTATTTATACGTCCTGCTCCCACTTGATGTGGAAGAACGTAAAGGTGAACCTTCTTGATTTGCCTGGTTATTATGATTTTGAAGGGGAAAGAAACGAAGGTTTGCGCGCAGCAGGCGGCGCATTGCTGGTTATCGGCGCGAACGGCGTGCTCCCTATCGGCGCAGAATCTATCGTGGATTATTGCTTGAAACTCGGTAAACCGTTAATCATCTTCATTAACGGTATGGACAAGGAAAACGCAGATTATCTCGGTACCGTGCAGGCGCTTAGAGCAAAATATGCAGGTAAGTTGGCTCCCATCCAGATTCCTATTATGGAAGGCGGCAAGATGCAGGGTTGTATCAACGCTTTGCAGGAAAAAGCTTATTTGTTTAAGGAGGGCGGACCTCAAGAAATTCCCATTCCCGATAACATGAAAGACCAAGTGGAAGAAATGAAGGCAAGCCTTATGGAAACGGCGGCTGAAAACGATGAATTCCTTTTGGATAAATTCTTTGAATCGGGCGATTTGACCCGTGAAGAAACCATTCACGGCATCCGTCTTGGTATCGCTTCCGTTAATACCATTCCCGTTATGGCTGGTTCGGCACTCACTAATCGCGGTGTCATCAACCTTTTGAATGAAATCGTTACGTACATGCCCATGGCGCGTGAACGTTTGAATACGATGGCGCAGGATTTGGCAACCGATACGATGCTCAGCGTGCGTACGGATAAGGACGCTCCTTTCGCAGGGCAGGTTTTCAAAACCGTTATCGATCCTTTCTCCGGCAAACTTAGCTATATTAAGAGCTTCCGCGGCGTTTTGAAGAGCGGCTCTACCGTTTGGAATGCAAACACCGAAACGGAAGAACGTATCGGTCAGGTTTACGTGCTTCGCGGCAAGAAGATGGAACCCGTTGACGAACTTTCTTGCGGTGACATCGGCGCCGTGAACAAGCTCGGCAACACGAACACGGGCGATACCCTTTGCGACCCCAGCGAAAAGATTCGCTTTATGCCTATTCACTTCCCGAAACCTACCCTCTTTATGTCTGTTGCAGCAGAAAAGAAAGGCGAAGAAGACAAAGTGTTTGCAGGTCTTGCAAAATTGAAAGAAGAAGATTACACCTTCTCTATTGATAAGAATGCAGAAACGGGCGAAATGGTTATTGGCGGTCAAGGCGATATCCAAATCGAAATGCTCGCAAAGAAAGTGAAAGCACGCTACGGCGTAGATATGAAGCTTTCTGAACCGAAAATTGCTTACCGTGAAACCATTCGCGGCAGCGCAGAAGCAGAAGGCAAGCATAAGAAACAGTCGGGCGGACACGGTCAGTACGGTCACGTTAAGATGCGTTTCTCCCCTTGCGAAGAAGAATTTATTTTCGAAGAAGAAGTTGTTGGCGGCGCAGTACCCAAGAACTACTTCCCTGCAGTAGAAAAAGGTTTGCGTGAATGTATGTCGGAAGGGCCTCTTGCAGGATATCCCGTTACTGGTTTGAAAGCTGTGCTGTACGATGGCAGCTACCATGACGTTGACTCCAACGAACTTTCCTTTAAGATGGCGGCAGCTTTGGCGTATAAAGAAGGCTTGAAGAACGCAAAACCCGTTCTCCTCGAACCCATCTACCGTTTGAAGATTGCTATCCCTGCTGATTACCTCGGCGACGTTATGGGTGATATTAATAAACGTCGCGGTCGCATCATGGGTACAGATACGGAAGGTCAGACTTCTATTATTACGGCGGAAGTTCCCCTTGCGGAAATCAAGACTTATACCATGGAACTTCGTTCCTTGACGCGTGGTAGCGGTAAATTTGTATCCGAATTCTTGGGTTACGAAGACGTACCTCCCATGCTTGTGGATAAAATCGTAGCAGAAGCGAAAAAGGATTAATCTCCTTTTCGTCCTATAATGCAAAAAGCCTTTTGGAATCCCCCTTCCGAAAGGCTTTTTTATATTTCCTCATTCTACCCGCAGAAATTTTTGGAAATGCTTGCTTGTTTTTCCGTTTTGTGCTATACTAAAACTATGAAATATGATTTTTATAAAAAAATATATGAAAAGAACGCGGCGTTTGTAAAATCTCGTCCGCTATTAAAAAAGGCGTTGCCTATACTGGACAAAACCCTCACCGTTTTTTTCTTTTTGGCGTATGCTACGCTTTGCTTTTACGCGCTGATAAAAAAATTGGGCGCAGACGATTTGATGTGGCTTATCTTTCCGCCGCTTTTGTGCTTATTCATTGTTTCTGTTTTGCGGATTACCGTGGAAAAGCCTCGCCCCTATACGGAAAACGGAGCAAACATTACGCCGTTTATCGAAAAGAAAAAAAGCGACAATCAGTCTTTTCCCAGTAGGCATATCGCAAGCGCGACAGTGATTGCTGGCACTTTCTTGCCATTTTTTCCTGGAATTGCCGCCCTTTTATATTTTTTTGCGTTCATCTTGGCTTACGTGCGCTTTGCCGCAGGCTTGCACTACGTGTCCGACCTATTGGCAGGCGGCGCAATCGGCTTATGCCTTGGTCTGTTATCTGTCATTTTTTAATTTTACCGTGAGCATGGGCAACGTTCCCTTGCATCAAATCTTACTATCGCTCACGTTCGCTTATAAAAATAAGCTGAAAATCATCTCAACGCGTACATGGTAGCATAAAACCCGACGAAAATTCGTCGGGTTTTTTATTCATTCTCTTTTATAAATGTTTCCAAATTAATATCGTGATTATATTTCAACGAAGCTTTTCTATCTTTCTCTAACATAATCGTCGTTAAGTCAATATCGTTTATGGCGGCTATCGCAACAATATAATGAATCATATCCGCAAGCTCTGTCCCAAGCTCTTTTTGCAAATCCACGTCGCCATCAACCTTTTTGTTTCCCGCGCGCATATTGATTATCTCGGCAACCTCGCCCATTTCTTCCACCAATTTCAGAAACAGACCTTGTTCGTTTTTCCAATTCTTGTATCGGTCGCCTAAATATCTTTCCAATACGTCTATTTGTATTTTCATGATTTTCCTCTTACAACTTAATTGCGCCGCAATCTAAAAGTACGTCTGCCAAATTCGCCAAACGCTGTGGAGATAACGTTTCCCCCCTCGCTTTTTCGTCAACGCCTGCTTTTTGTAAAATTTGTTTGGCGGCTTCACGGGATAAACCAAAGCTGTTGATAAGATTATTTTCCAATGTTTTTCTTCGATTTAAAAAAGCACATTTCACCGTTTGGCGATAGGCTCTTTCATC
>SVHQ01000215.1 GCA_015055785.1 Clostridiales bacterium
CAAACTATTCATAAAAACGAAAAGAGCTATTTAGAGCGGCGAAGTCATCTTCCCAAAGGCAAAAGCATGGGTTGTGTGTTTAAAAATCCTATTCAAACGGGGAAAAGCGCAGGGGAGTGGATTGAAAATGCAGGTTTAAAAGGTATGCGGCTTGGCGGAGCGTACGTAGCGGAAGAACATGCAAATTTTATTATCAATGACGGTAGTGCCACGGCGCAAGAAATACGCCAATTGATTGAATACATAAAAGAAAGGGTAAAATTGCAATACGGCATTGAATTGCAGGAAGAAATACGATACCTTGAATAAGGAGAAAAAAGTGATTTTAACAGGAGATTATCATACGCATACGCCATATTCACACGGTAAAAACAGTGTGGATGAAAATGTAGCCAAAGCAAAAGAAGTGGGGTTAAAGCAAATTGCTATCACCGATCACGGTTTTTCGCACGTTGCGTTTGGCTTGCGCCGTTATCAAGTGAAAAAGTATATAGCGGATTGTAAGGCGGCGGCAGATAAATATGGCATTGACGTATTGGTTGGGGTAGAATCAAACATTCGCGGTGTGGACGGCAAAGGTGATTTAAAAAAATCCGATTATGAAAATTTTGACGTATATCTTTGCGGCAATCATATTTTCATTTGGTATGATACGTTTTTAGATTGGGCTTATTACGGTTTGGGAAACGTCTTTTCGCGTGAGCTTTTTAAACACCCTTCCAAGAAAATGATAGATAACAACACCAAAGCCTATATTCAAGCTATTAAAAACAATCCTATCGATGCGGTCACTCATTTGAATTATCTGTGTCCAGCAAATGCATTAGAGGTAGCAAAATGCGCGGCTGATTATGGGACGTATATCGAGCTTAATGCAAAGAAAAAGCATCTCACGGACGAGGAATTGTCGGAAATAGTCATAAAGACGGACGCTCGTTTTATCATCAATTCAGATGCACATTCGGCCAAACGTGTGGGTGATACCAAAATCGTAGAAGAACAGTTAAAGCGAACAAATTTTCCGATGGAGAGAATTGATAACGTCGACGGAAAATATCCAAACTTCCGTTTCGCAGAATTTAAGAAACATTTATAAAGAAAGGAAAGCGAATGAGTTTTACTTCAGATGTCAAAAAAGAAATAATCAATCGCGGTTTGTATGGCGAAGCGCAAGGAAAAGCTGCGTTATCGGCTTTTATTCATACGAGCGGTAACGTAGGTTTTACAAACGGCGAACCGAACTTTTTTATCGTTAGTGAAACGGAGAACGTTGCGGAATTTTTCATGCAAGTCTTTTCCGAAACGTTCGGCTTCGACTTATCGATTACCAGCGTCACGCGCGATCGTATGAGCGGTAGAGGCAAACTATTATTGCAGTGTCCTGAAAATAAGACGAAAGAAGTACTTTCCGCTTTGGGTTTTATCAAACGCAATGGTACGTTTCGAGAGGGAATATCCTCTTCAAAGGTAGCGGAAGAAGAGAATAAGATAGCCTATATCCAAGGTGCATTTTTAGGCGGCGGCAGTTGTACGTTGCCGAATGAAGCGGGGAAGACGGGTTATCATTTAGAAGTTGTATTTCCCGAAAAACAAGTGGCGCGTGATTTTTGTAAAATCCTTGAAGAATTTGAATTGCTTGCGAAATTGACGCAGCGTAAGGAAACACACGTTGTCTATTTAAAAAGTAAAGAAGTCATTTCCGATTTCCTCTCGGTGATTGGTGTAGACAATTCGCTGCGTAAATTTTCACAGCTTGTAGAAAAACGTGACGAGGCGAACCACAGTAATCGAACGCAAAACTGTATGGCAGGGAATGCTGATAAAGCGGCTACGGCATCGGCAAATCAAGTGCTTGCAATTCGGCGTTTGATAAAAAGTAAGATGGCTGAAGAAATCAATGAGGACTTATTTTTAACGGCGAAAGCGCGTTTAGAACATCCCTCAAAATCCATGCAGGAATTGGCAGATTACATGAAAATCAGTAAAAGCTGTTTAAACCACCGCATGAGAAAATTAATAGAATTATCCAATAAAATAGAAGAATAGAAATCAAGAATAGAAATAAAGAAGAACGAAAGATTATGACGGATTTTGTGCATTTACATTTACACACAGAATATAGCCTTTTAGACGGTGCGGCAAAGGTTGACGATTTGGTAGATTACCTTGTCAAGAACGGTATAAACGCCTGCGCTGTAACAGATCACGGTAATATGTACGCATCTTTGTATTTTGCGGAAGAATGTGTCAAGAAAGGTATTCAATACATCATCGGCTGTGAATTATACGCGACAGACGATCATTTTGACAAGCGTCCAGGGACAAAGACGGAGCATATTGTTTTGCTTGCCAAGAATAAAACGGGCTATAAAAACATCGTAAAATTAGATTCCCTTTCTTATATTGACGGTTTTTATGGTAAACCCCGTATCAGCTATGATTATATCAAGCAACACCACGAAGGGGTTATTTGTCTTTCCGCTTGTTTGGCGGGCAGAATGCCACAGCTTTTGATGAAAGGCGATTACGAGGGTGCAAAGAAATGGGCGGCGGAGATGAAAGAAATCTTCGGCGAGGATTTTTATATTGAATTGCAAGACCATGGTATTCCAGAAGAAAAGCAGGTAATTCCCGAATTGATACAAATCGCAAGGGAATTGGATATTCAGTTGGTGGCAACGAATGACGTACACTATATAGAAAAATCCGATTGGGAAGCGCATGACGTATTGCTTTGTATTCAGACGAAAAAGACACTCGCCGACCCCAAGCGTATGAAATTTGATACGCATGAATTTTATATGAAATCGGGCGATGAAATGTTAGAGCTTTTCCATTACGTCCCCGAAGCAGTATCCAACACGCGCGTGATTGCGGACAAGATAGAAGAAGGCGTATTTGATTTAACTCCCAAAGGCGACCCTATCCGCGATACGTCTTTGATTCCGGTGTACAAACCTGACG
>SVHQ01000216.1 GCA_015055785.1 Clostridiales bacterium
GTCCGCAGAAAGCCGTATTGCCGCGCCGTTGGCTTTTTCGTTTTTACATTCAATTTCTACGGTGTTGACGGGCTTTGCTTTACCGTTTGCATATTCAAAGACACTTATCGACGGTACAAGCTCATTTACCGCATAAATATACTTGCCGTCTTTTGAGAAAACCAAATGCCGAATTCCATAACCGCTTGGAACTTTTTCTTCGGATATAAGCTGTAAATCTTTGTCGTATATTGCAAGCGTATCCGTACCCAAATCGCAAACCGCTAAATACCCGTCGGGTGTTTTATCCACAAAATGCGTGTGCGGTTCGGTTTGGCGCGTCGGGTGCATACTCTTGCCCGTTCTTTGCAAAATGATTTCGCCGTTTTTTACAATATTTCCGCTTAAATAATTTACAATGTAAACATCTGCGTTGTCTACACATAAATGGCATGCCACTACACCCTGCGTACTCTTTATTTCGGTTGCCGTTTGCAAGTTTTCATCGACGTAAAAATATCCGCTAAAATTTTTCTTTTCAAACGGTTGACGAAGAAGCACACACAAGCCTTTTTTACATTTCACCGCATACATAGGTCTATCGCAAGGGAAATAGGCGAGTTGAATAAGCTCGCCTTTTTCCGTTAAATCATAGCCGTAAATTCCACCGCCGTTTTCTACGGTTTCACAAGATAATACGTATATCATAATGCAGATTGCGTATCGTTCGGATCGCCGTTAATAGCCAAATCGTATTCTTGCGACCAGTCAAGCCCACGATATTGCGCCGCTCTATCGTCTTTTTCGATAAAGTCCATAAGCAAATCAAGCATATCCTTTGTCCAAGTGTTTTTATCAATTTGCGCGGACGTAAATTTATTGAGCGAAATCATTTCAAAGCCGAACAAGTCTTTGACCTGCGTTTTTGCAGCACCGCCTACTACTTCTTCCACCAAATGTGCAGGAATAAACAACACGCCGCCACCTGCGCCGAACACCACGTCGCCCGGCATACAAATCGCGTTGCCGATTCTCGTCGGCGTATTATACCCCGTCATAATAAATTGGCGAATAGGCGTGGGGTCGATACCACGGAAATAAACTTGCGTATCGGCAATTTTTTTCATTTGCTCGGTATCGCGAACGCCGCCCCAAATAACCGCGCCTCCGTTCTCGTTTTTCGTTTTATTTTTGAGCGCCGTGGTAAGATTTCCGCCCAAAAACGTGCCCTTATAAATCTTGTCGTACATATCGATTACGGGTACGTCGTATTCCATAAGGTTATCGATCACCCATTGATTGTACGTGCCTTTTCGATTTTCGCTTCTACCAACGTCTTTGACGACTTCGTCTAAATCGGGACGGAACGGGCAATAGGTTGCCGTAACTGCGCGCCCGATAAGCTTTCTACCGTCGTCGTGGAGCGTATGTAATCTACCCTCGAATTGGCTTTCGTAGCCCTTTACGAAAATAGGTTTCCATACTTCTTCAAGCGTCAACGTTTTTAAGGCTTTTAAGTATTTTTCATCTACTTTCGGTCTGCCGTCGGGAAGTCTTTCCCCTTTCCACTGCGGCGTTAAAGCAATAATTTCTTCTCTTACGTTAAAGTTCATAATTTTTCTCCTTAATATGATTTAACAACCATTCAAAATTTTCTTTATTTGTATAAACTTTATCCCAGCAATTATGCGCACATTCGGCATACAAAGTTAAAATCGCGCAACCGCCGTTTGCATTGATATATTTTGTCATATTTTCGCTTTCACAAGGAAGCACCACTTTGTCTTGCACACCGTGAAAAACTCGCAACGGTATGTCTTTCAAACGCCCTGCATTCCAATATATACCACCACCGCAACAAACAATCCCTGCCGTAAACAACTGCGGACGGCTCATCATAAGCTGATATGCCGCATATCCACCCATGCTTATCCCCGACGAATAAAACCTTTTTTTATCCGTAAATGGTTGTTCATAGATATACTCACAAAGCTTAGTGAGCTGTTCAAAAATTTCAAACCACGTATCCGCGTAGCATTGCGGAGCAACAATAATAAAATCTTCTGCCGACGGATTATTACGGATAGGCACATCGATATTAAGCAGTTTTAAATCAGTACCACGGCTACCCGCTCCGTGCGTATGGAAAATTACGGGATATTCTTTGCCTTCTTTATAATCATTCGGATAAGAAATCACATAATTCAAATTTTTATATCTTTCATACGTTATCTTCATAATCTCATTCCTCCATCGATAATAATATCCGTACCTGTTATATAGTTGCCTTGCTCGCTACAAAGCATTAACACCGCGCCCACGCAATCCTCGGGTGTTCCAAATCTGCCCATAGGAATACACTTTTCCACCGCTTTACGCTTTTCTTCGTCGTTGTACACGCTTTCATTTCTCGGCGTAGCAATCGCACCGGGGGAAACGTTGTTCACCGTAACGCCAAAGGGCGCAACTTGCTTTGCAATAATCTCCACAAATTTCATAACGGCGCATTTCGTTGCCGAATACACGGAAAGCTCGGAGTGATTACGATATTGATTGACACTGCCAATCGTTACGATTCGCCCAAATCCATTTTCTTTCATGGCGGGATAGTATGCCTGCATCAATTTGAGCGTGCTTTTTACGTTCACGTCAAATTGCTTATCAAACGTTTCGTCCGTTATATCCTGCCAAAGCTCTTTATATTGAACGCTTGCGTTGAGAATAAGGCAATCCACCGCGCCTGTTTTTTGGTATAATTCGTTCACTTCGTCCATATTCGACAAATCGCAAACGACGGCTTGGTGTGCGCCGATTTCCGCGCGTACACGCTCCGCCTTTTCCAAATCCTTGGAGCAATGAACGCATACCTGGTAGCCTGCTTTTACAAAAGCAATCGCCAAAGCTTTGCCAATTCCTTGCGTCGAGCCTGTGATTAAAACTCTTTTCCTAACGCTAATTCC
>SVHQ01000217.1 GCA_015055785.1 Clostridiales bacterium
TAATTATGGGCGCGAATATCGGTACAACGATCACTGCGCAACTTGCCGCGTTGCAAGCGTTGCCTATTGATACGATTTTCATTTTCCTTGTCTTTTTAGGCGTTATGATGGAGATGTTCTCTAAAAGCGACAAGGTGAAGAGCGTCGGTTTTGCTTTAGCGGGTTTGGGTATGGTATTCTTTGGCTTGGAAATCATGTCCAGCACCATGAAAATTTACGCAAGTGACCCTGCTGTAACAGATTTATTGGCGTCCTTGACAAATCCTTTCTTATTGCTTCTTTTCGGCATTGTATTCACAGCGGTGGTGCAATCGTCCAGTGCGGTGACGACGGTTATCATCGGTATGGCAAGCGCTGGGTTGATTATTGGCGGCGGTGGAAACGCCGTGTTGTATTTAATTCTCGGCTCGAATATCGGTTCGTGTGTGACGGCGCTCATGTCGTCAATCGGTACGTCGGTAAACGCGAGAAGAGCGAGTATGATACACTTACTCTTCAACGTAACAGGCGCAGTTTTGTTTATGATTATGCTGCTTTTGTGTCCAACCTTTTTCCAAGACACCTTTGTGCAATGGTTCCCTGAAGCAAGTACACAGATTGCAATGTTCCACACCTTCTTTAACGTGGTTTGCACGTTGCTGTTCTTGCCGTTCACGAAGCTATTGGTTGTTTTGTCGATGAAGCTTATTCCCGAAAAGGTGCAAGAGGAAAAAGCTCCTTACGAACTCGTGTATATGGACAAACGTTTTATGTCCACGCCCACGGTCGCTTTAGGACAGCTTAGAAAGGAATGTTTCCGTATGGCGGATATGTCCATGGAAAGCCTTCGAATCGCGTTTAAAGGCTTTATCGAACGTGATTTGGAAGCGATTGATAGCGTGTACGAGCTGAATGAAAACATCACGAAATTATCCGAACAAATCAGTGATTATTTGGTGCAAGTATCGGCGGCAGGCATATCTTTGTCCGATGAAAAGCAAGTGAGTGCTTTGCACAACAACATCGGTGATATTGCACGTATTGCAGAGCTTGCGGACAATCTTACGAAATATACGAAAAAAGAAGTGCGTGATAATCTTGTATTCTACGAAGGTATCAATGAGAAATTGGAAGTAATGCACAATATGCTGCAAGACCAGTATATTTACGTACAACAAATTATCTTATACGGCAATCGCGACATACTTCCCGAATCGGACGGTTTAGAAGACAAGATTGACGAAATGCGCCGTGAATTGGTTGCGGAACATATTGCACGTTTAGGACAAGGTAAGTGCCGTCCGGAAAACAATACAATTTTTATCAATCTTGTTTGCAATCTCGAACGTATCGGTGACCATTTGAATTTCATTGCACACAGCAGAGATAATTAATAGTAAAGCAAAATCCGTATCGATGCATTTATTTCGATGCGGATTTTTTATAGAGGTATGTAAAAAGACCAAGCTATGAAAAGGAAAAAACTATGCGAAATTGGATAAAAGATAAATACATAATTTTAACGGGCGCGTCGAGCGGTATCGGTAGGGAGCTTTGCAAAATACTCATTCATAAATACGAAGCCAACGTGATAGGCGTAGGCAGGAATGAGGGAAAAATGCTTTCTCTCGCG
This sequence comes from Clostridiales bacterium, assembly GCA_015055785.1. Next base: position 1,613 of record SVHQ01000217.1, read on the forward strand.
CAGGAATTGGGGGAGCATAAAGAAAAATTTTCCTATCGGCTTTTTGATGTGTGCGACGCAAACGCTTGGCGGGAATTTAAGGCGTTTTTAGAGGTGGAAAAGATAAATCCCATTCTCTTGATTAACAATGCAGGCGCATTCCCGACTTTCCAAAAAGCCTTACGCACGACACAGTCTACATACGAATGGATTATGCAGACGAATTATTTTTCAGTTCTGCACGCGGTGGAATTGATATCACCGATTTTACAAGGCGAGGGAAAACATTTGCCTGCCATTGTCAACGTCAGCTCCTCGGCGTCTCTTTGCACGATTGCAGGCACGTCCGCCTATTCCGCCAGCAAAGCGGCGTTAAGAAGCTATACGGAAGCTTTGCAGATGGAAGAAAAGGGGCGCATGTACGTGGGTTTGATATGTCCAGGGACAACGGCAACGGAACTTTTTAGCCGTGACGAGCATACAAAAAACAGTGCGTTGGATATTATAGCGATGCCAGCGTCGAAAATGGCAAAAAAAATAGCGCGCAAAATATTAAAAAAGAAAAAGCGCGCCGTGCTGGGCTGGGATGCAAAATTCATGAATTGGACGGCAAAAATTGCCCCCGTAAAAGGCATATCTTTAATTAGTTGGGTGATGAAGACCTCTAAATCGAAAGTGTTTAGCGAAGTTTATGGCTATCAAAAAGATAATGAAAACAAGTAAAATAATAAACCGCGACTTCATCGAGCAATCGAAAAAAGCCGCGGTTTTTTTATCAAATATTATTAATCGGAGAGAGTGGGAATTATACCACGCCGTGTGCCATCATCGCTTCGGCAACCTTTTCAAAGCCTGCGATGTTTGCACCCATTACGTAGTTGCCTTCAAAGCCATAACGTTTTGCAGCGCTGTCGATGTTATGATAAATATTAATCATAATCGTCTTTAATTTTGCATCTACTTCCTCGCTCGACCAATACAATCTACCCGAAGATTGTGCCATTTCCAAAGCAGAAGTTGCAACGCCGCCGGCATTCGCTGCTTTAGCAGGCAAATAAACAAGGTTCTTAGCGTTTTGGAAAGTGGAGATTGCATCGAGGGTAGAGGGCATATTTGCGCCTTCTGCAACGTATTTCACGCCGTTTTTTACGAGCGCAGCGGCACTTTCGCCATCAATTTCGTTCTGCGTAGCGCAAGGCAAAGCCACGTCGCAAGGAATCGTCCAAATACCTTTACAGCCTTCCACGTATTTCGAACCAGGTACGCGTGCTGCATATTCTTTAATACGTGCACGTTCTACTTCTTTAATCTGTTTGATAACGTCAAGCTGAATGCCGTTCGGGTCG
>SVHQ01000218.1 GCA_015055785.1 Clostridiales bacterium
GCTTGAATTTGACCCCAAACACGTCACCTACGTTTGGATGGACGCGTTGAATAACTATATCACGGGCATCGGCTATGATGCAGACGGAAACCACGGTGAGAACTATAAAAAATATTGGCCTGCCGATTTACATTTAATCGGTAAAGACATTTTGCGCTTCCACACCATTTATTGGCCAATCTTCCTTATGGCAATGGGCGAACCTTTGCCTAAGCAGGTATTTGGTCATCCTTGGCTTTTGCAGGGTGACGGCAAGATGAGTAAATCCAAGGGCAACGTAATTTACGCAGATGATTTGGCGCGTCTTTTCGGTGTGGATGCCGTGCGTTATTTCGTATTGCATGAAATGCCGTTTGATAACGACGGTCAGATTACTTGGGAGCTTGTTGCAGAACGCTTTAACACAGACCTTGCAAACGTTCTTGGTAACCTCGTCAGCCGTACGGTGTCGATGGTGAATAAATATTTCGACGGTAGCGTTGTAAAATCCTTGTCTGCAAACGAAGCTGATCCCGATGCGGAGTTTAAAGCAACGGTGACGGGCGCGGTGGCAAAGGTATGCGCGAAAGCAGACGAGCTTCGTATCGCCGACGCGATTTCGGAAATTTTCAATATTTTCCGTCGTGCGAATAAATACATCGACGAAACCATGCCTTGGGCTTTGGCAAAGGACGAAAGCAATAAAACGCGCTTGAACGACGTTTTGTATAATCTTTCCGAAGCCATTCAAATTGGTGCATCTTTGCTCGATAGCTTCATGCCTGACACCTGCGCGAAGATTTTCAAGGCGTTTAACGGCGAAAGCAGAAGCTTGGAAGACTGTGCGAAGTTTGCACTTCGTGACAGCGTGACGGTGACGGCAATCGATCCCTTGTTCGTGCGTATTACTGATATGAAACCTTTGCTTGCGGAAGTGGAAAAAATCCGCGCAGCGCAGGCGGCTGCGTATGCGGCAGAAATGGCGGCAACGAATAGCGGTGCAGAAAAGCCTGCTAATAAAGCGGCTGCAGTAGAAACGAAAGAAGAATCGGCAGAAGAAAAAGTGCCGGAAATTAGTTTTGATGATTTTGTCAAGGTGCAGATGCGCGTGGGCGAGATTATCGCTTGTGAAGCGGTGCCTAAATCCTCGAAGCTTTTAAAAGAAACAGTGAAATTTGGCAACGAAACGCGCACAATCGTTTCGGGTATTGCAAAACATTACAAACCGGAAGAAATGGTAGGCAAAAAGGTGGTGTTTGTCACCAACCTCGCGCCGAGAAAAGTGTGCGGAATCGTGTCGGAAGGTATGATTTTAGGCGCAGAGGACGAGAATGGCAACTTCGCTTTAATCGTGCCTGAAAAAGACGTGGATAGCGGCACGCAGCTTGGTTAATGATGTTTATAGACGTACATTGTCATTTGACGGGCGGTGAATATGAGGAAGTCGGCGGCATCGAGGGTATCCTTTCGCGTGCGAAAGAGGACGGCGTGGGCATCGTGATTGCTTCGGGTTTCGATTTGCAGTCTTCCCGTATATCCGCACAGATTAGCGAGCAGTATGAAAACGTTTATTTTTGTGCAGGATTTCACCCAAGCGAGCTGAACAAATACAACGAAGGGGATTTGGACGAAATTCGTTCGTTGTGTGCGCATGAGAAATGCGTGGCGGTGGGGGAAATCGGTCTGGATTACCATTTTGAGGATAATCCTACGCCTGAAATGCAACGAAAATTATTCATTGAGCAGCTTTATTTGGCAGAGGAAGTGGGTTTGCCCGTTGTCCTGCACAGCCGTGATGCGGCGCAAGAAACTTTGCAGATTTTACAAGAGCATCAGCATCTTTTAAAGAGGGGCGGCTTGATGCATTGTTATTCCTATTCCGCGGAAATGTTGGATAATTTCGCGGCTTTGGGGTTGAGTTTTTCCTTTGGCGGTACGTCCACGTTCAAGAACGCCAGAAAGGTGCAAGAATGTGTTCAACGCGTACATGGTAGCCGCATTTTATCGGAAACTGACTGTCCATACCTCACCCCCGTGCCCTTTAGAGGCACTTTTCCCAATCAACCTAAAAACGTGAAGTACGTCGTAGAAAATCTCGCGACGCTTCGTCAGCAAAATACGGAGGAGCTTGCAAAACAGATTTTGGAAAACGCCAAAACGCTCTTTTTCAAGCTGAAATAAATTCATGGAAGAGAATAAAAAAGATTTTAAAAAAGAACAAAATCCTAACGTTGCGGCAAATGTGAAAGGTGAAAACGCAAGCAGCGGCGGCAGACGCAGACGTCACCGTCATCATAAATCGGGCGGCGGCAACGGTGGAAATGGTGGAAGCGGCGCGAACAATCCTGCAAATGTCGAAAAGCTTCAAAATCAGCAAAAGGCGCAGGATGTGAATGCGGCGCAGGGTCAGAACGCTCAAAACGGCGGTAATGGCGGCAACGGCGGTAAGAAAAAGAACAGACATCGCGACCGCAATAAACAAGCTAATCAACAGTCCCAGCAGGCGCAACAGCCTCAGCAAAGCAACAAGGGGCAAAAACCGCAAAAGCAGAACAACGAAAAGCAAAACGTTGTTAAAGAAAAAGACCGCGCTGAAAAGAACGAAAAAATTGAGAAAAACGAGCGTAAGAAGGACGAAAACCGCAAAGATACGTACGTTTATATTTTGGACGGGAACTTGTATATCAATCTCACCAATAAATGCTCGAATGGTTGCGATTTTTGTGTAAGAAACGAACGTGACAGCTATTACGGCAATTATTTATGGCTTCGTCATGGCGAACCTACGGTGGAAAAGGTGGTTGCGGCGGCGAACGCGTTGGGGGATTTGACTCGCTTTAAAGAAGCGGTGTTCTGCGGTTTTGGCGAACCCACGTATAAAGTGGCGGAAATGGTGGCTTTGTGCGATTATTTCCATGAAAAAGGGTTAAAGACCCGTTTGAACACGAACG
>SVHQ01000219.1 GCA_015055785.1 Clostridiales bacterium
TTTGCTCCGCTTTTACCCCTTTTTCCCCTTTCTTAAATTTTTTTCAAAAAATATGTAAACAATACTTGACATATCCCCAGGCTTGTGTTATAGTATAAATGTAATGAAAACTTTACACTCCTCTTTTCGATACACAACGAAGACAGGAAGAATAGTTTCATCATAATAATGACAAGGAGAATATCTATGGAAAAACAAGAAATTTTAGAAAAAGCAAGACAAAAGAAAATTGTCGTCGGTGAAATGGAACAGGCTAAAATCAATAAATCGAACTGGATTGGCAATATTTGTGCTGGTATTGTTGCTGTTATCTTAATGATTATTGAGGGCGCGTTGGGACATTACTCGGCAATTTATGCTCTTGGCATGGTTTGTTTCACGTGGGCAAGCGTATTCTATTTTTGCTCCTATTTCATTGCAAAACGTCCCAAGGGCGTTTTAATCGGCGCAATTTTGGAAAGCCTTGGCGCCATTGTCATGCTTACGTTATATATTCTATTCAGCACGGGAGTACTTTAAGATGAATAACGATTTGATTTTACAAAACCGATTAAAAGAATTGCGCACAGCGAAAAAAATGTCGCAAGGAGAACTCGCTAAAACGGTAGGCACGACACGGCAAACGATTATTTCTATCGAAAAAAACCTCTTTAATCCCTCGGCAAAGCTTGCCCTCCTCCTTTGTCTTGCTCTCGACGAAAAATTTGAAAATATTTTTTATTTCTAAGTAAAACGAGGACTTTCTTTATGAATATCATCACCATCGAAAATATATGTAAAAATTACAAAGAGAAAAAAGCATTGGATAACGTTTGCTTACAAATAAAGCAAGGCGAACTTCTCGGGCTTTTGGGTGTAAACGGCGCCGGTAAAACGACCTTGATTCAAATCCTTTGCGGTTTAACGAAAAAATCAAGCGGAACGGTTACCATTGATACTTACGATTTAGACAAGGATATCGACAAAATTAAGAAAATTGTAGACATTTCACCGCAAGAAACGTCTATTGCCAACAATTTAACCGTAAAAGAAAATTTGGAATTTTTTAATGAACTTTACAATAATCCCCCCGATTTTATACAAGAAATCGTTGAAACGTTTCATTTAAACGACGTATTAAACCAACGCGCCAAAACGTTATCGGGCGGATACAAACGAAGATTATCCATCGCCGTCGCATTAATTTCAAAACCTAAAATATTATTCCTTGACGAGCCTACGCTCGGCTTGGACGTTTACTCTCGGCGAGAGCTTTGGAAAATTATAGAACGCCTGCGAGAGAACGTAACCATAATCCTTACGTCGCATTATTTAGAAGAAATTGAACGCTTATGCGATAGAGTTGCAATATTATCCAACGGAAAACTGTTGCAAGTAGGAACAGTCGCGCATATAAAACAACTAACAAACGCCCAAACGTTTGAGGACGCATTTATCAATTTGGTGGAGCTTGCAAATGAATAAGATTTTAATTTTTTCAAAGAGAAACCTAAAAGAACTATTACGGGACCCCTTAATCTATATTTTTTGCATAGGATTCCCCTTTATTATGCTCGTGTTGTTTCAAGTTATCAACAAATATACAGGGGGCAAAACTCCCATGTTTGAATTACGTTCGCTGTTACCTGCAATGTTGGCATTTTCCTACACGTTTGTAATGCTAATCACGGCGCTGAACATCTCAAAAGACCGACAAACCTCTTTTCTTAAAAGATTATATACTTCCCCGATGAAATCGCATGATTTTATCTTTGGATACGCCCTCGTAAGCGTGCTTATCGGCATTGCGCAAACAATTATCTGTGTTCTCTCTGGATTTATAATCTCTTTAATCACACAAGCCGACTTCCCGTCGTTTGGGGAAATACTCCTTTTATCGGTCAGCCAATTCCCTATCTTGCTTGCAAACGTTTTTCTCGGTATTTTATTCGGAACGATTTTCAATGATAAAAGCGCACCCGGCGTTTGCTCCATTTTCATTAATTTTGCTGGTATACTCGGCGGTTGTTGGATGCCGCTTGAATCAATGGGGAATTTTGAAACGTTTTGTCGGTTTTTACCCTATTATCCCTCCGTTTACCTTGGTCGCGTGATTACACACGCCACGAATAATCTTGGACTCGTTTATACGTTTGACGCAACCGCTGCCCTCGGAATAATTCCGATTGCATTATTTACAGCCGTCAGTATCGCCCTGTCCTTTATTGTTTTTAAGAAAAATATGACGAACGATAAATAATTGTTTCTATGCAAAAAAACCGCGATTAACTAAATCGCGGTTTTTTTATCCTTACTCTGTAAATTAGTGTTTAAAGTGTCTTTCGCCGACGAAAATCATTGCAATCCCCGCCGCGTCGCAAGCGTCGATAGAAAGCTGGTCTTTGATACTGCCGCCCGGCTGTACGATCGCCGTGATGCCCGCCTTTACGCATTCTTCTACGCAATCGGGGAACGGGAAAAACGCGTCGGACGCCATAACCGAACCCTTGATTTCATCGCCCGCGTGCGCAATCGCTTGCTGAGCAGCCCAAATACGGTTGGTCTGCCCCATACCGATACCCGTCGTTCTGTCTGCCTTACCGACAACAATTGCGTTGGATTTGGTGTGTTTTACGACCTTCCAGTTGAACATCAACGCTTTCATTTCCTCTTCCGTAGGCGCGCGTTTGGTCACCACTTTCAGATTTTCGGGAGCGAACAACGAATTGTCGTAATCTTGAATCAACAAACCGCCGTACACTTTCTTCATATCGTATGCGCTCGATTCTCTCTTTGCCTTGATGTCGGGCAATTCCAACAAGCGGATATTCTTCTTCGATTTCAAAATTTCAAGAGCGCCTTCGGTATAGCTTTCCGCAATGACGATTTCGATGAAAATTTTGTTGATTTCGGTTGCCGTAGCCTCGTCTACTTGC
>SVHQ01000017.1 GCA_015055785.1 Clostridiales bacterium
ACCACCGAAGATAAGTGTATCGGGAGTGATGGGATATCTCAAAGGCAAAAGTAGTCTAATGATATATCAAAAGTTTGGAACGGCAAAGTTTCAATACCGATGTAGAGAATTTTGGTGTCGTGGATACTATGTAGACACGACAGGCAAGAATACTCAGGTAATCAAGGAATACATACAAAATCAATTAAAAACAGATAAGGAAAATATGCAGTTAGCGATAGATTATCCTGAGGACCCTTTTAAGGGTAGCAAGTAACATACGCAAGGACTGGCAGGTCGTCCTATGTGAGCGTGGCTCACGGACTAGTAGATTAGGGCTTTGCCCGAAAATGAAGAACCCCCAGTTTTACTGGGGGGTATCTTTTATACAAATAAGAGGGTAAATCATTAAAAAAATTAGTATGTCAAACATAATACCTATGTCTGACATACTATACATATAACTATATCTATCGTTTAAAACACACCACTATGTCACACATAATAACTATGTCTGACATAATCACCCTGATTTAAGAGCTATAAAGAAAAATACAAGGCATAGTACAAACTGTTCGATTCATACGATAAATTAAATTCAGTACGAGGAGAAATTAGGTATGTTTTTAGAGTTTATTTGGTCTTTATTGGGAAAGATTATATTTTTTACGGGTTCAATTGGTGCGAAAAATTCCTTTCCAAAACCTCTTGCCAAGGAAGAGGAGGAGCGATATTTGTTCTTGGCGTCACAAGGCGATAAATCCGCTAAAGAACTTTTGATTAAACATAATATGAGGTTGGTTGCTCATATTGTAAAAAAATATACGGGTGCAGCGGAGACAGATGATTTGATATCAGTGGGGAGCATCGGTTTGATTAAAGCGATTAATACTTATCAAATTGGGCATGGTACAGCGTTGGCAACGTATACTGCACGTTGTATAGAGAATGAAATCTTGATGTTAATTAGGAGTAATAAAAAGCATAAAAATCTTCTGCTTTTATCTGATCCAGTGGGAACGGATAAAGATGGAAATGAGTTGACGCTGATGGATTTGTTGTTTGAGAAAGAAGATTGCATATTTGAGCAGGTAGAGCATTCTGTGCAGCGTGAGAAATTGTTAAAACAAATTAAAGAAGTGCTTTCAGAAAGAGAATATACGATTATTTGTTTAAGATATGCCTTGAAAGGGGGGATTCCTTTGCCGCAAAGAGAAGTGGCAAACGTGTTGAAAATTTCTCGTTCTTATATATCAAGAATTGAAAAAAGGGCAATTGAAAAACTACGATCTCGATTACGTGCAGAAGATTTTTTGGAATAGCATATAAAAAAAATTATCAAAAATTCGGGCAGTAATGTTCGGATTTTTATTTTATAGTTTTATAATTTTTGAAAGTTAAGTGCTGATTGGGATTATAATTTAGGATTATAATATAAAAATCTACAAAAAATTTCCAAAAAAGCAAAAAAAATCTCTCTTGATGGTTGAAATTTTTCAATGAATATGGTATACTATTAGTTAGTATAGCGATTTTTAGGCTTATGTAAGCTGCAAAATCGTAAAAACATTAGAAAATCGAAAAGAAAAATATATTGGAGGAATTCATAATGACAATTTCGTCAGAAGTTCAACAGATGTACTGCGTTGCAAAAGGCGCAGGTGTTGCTCGTCATGAAAATGCCGCTATTCCTGAAGAGGGCAAGTGGATTCATGCGAAAGAGATCAAAGATATCAGCGGTTTTACGCATGGTATCGGTTGGTGTGCTCCTCAGCAGGGGGCATGTAAGCTCAGCTTGAATATTAAAGAGGGTATCATTCAAGAAGCTCTCGTTGAAACAATCGGCTGTTCGGGTATGACCCATTCTGCGGCAATGGCAGCTGAAATCCTTCCCGGCAAGACGCCTCTTGAAGCGCTTAATACTGACCTTGTTTGCGATGCTATTAATACAGCAATGAGAGAATTGTTCTTGCAGATCGTATACGGCAGATCGCAGTCCGCATTCTCTGATGACGGTCTTGTTATTGGGGCAGGTTTGGAAGACTTGGGTAAAGGTCACCGTTCTCAGGTTGGTACGATGTACTCGACGCTTGAAAAGGGGGTTAGATACCTTGAAATGGCAGAAGGTTACGTAACCCGTCTTGCTCTTGATGCAAACAACGAAGTTATCGGTTATGAATTTGTTTCCCTTGGCAAAATGACGGACTTTATTAAGAAAGGTATGGAACCCAACGAAGCTTATGCGAAAGCTATGGGTCACTATGGCAGATTTACTGCTGAACAAGGTGCGGTGAAGTTCATCGACCCTCGTAAAGAATAATAAAGGAGGAAGAAAAAATGGCTTTATTTGAAGGTTATGAAAGAAGAATAGATAAAATTAACGGCGTGTTGAAAGAATATGGCATTTCCTCCGTTGAAGAATGTAGAGATATCTGCCTTGCAAAAGGTGTTGATTGCGATAAAATCGTTCGTGCTGGTCAGCCTATCTGTTTTGAAAATGCAGTTTGGGCTTATACGGTAGGTTCGGCTATCGCTATTAAGAAAGGTTGCACGAAAGCATCTGATGCAGCTGCAGCTATTGGTATCGGTTTGCAGGCTTTCTGTATTCCTGGTTCGGTTGCACAAAACCGTTTGGTAGGTCTTGGTCACGGTAACCTTGGTGCGAAGCTCCTTTCTGATGAAACGGAATGCTTCTGCTTCCTTGCTGGTCACGAATCTTTCGCTGCTGCGGAAGGTGCTATTTCTATCGCATTGAATGCAAACAAGGTAAGAAAACAACCTCTTCGCGTTATTTTGAACGGTCTTGGTAAAGACGCTGCTTATATCATTGCAAGAATCAATGGTTTCACCTTTGTTGAAACGAAGTTTGACCACGCAACGGAAACAGTAGAAGTTGTATATGAAAAAGCATTTTCGACTGGTGATAGAGCGAAAGTTAAATGCTATGGTTCCGACTCTGTACCTGAAGGCGTTGCAATCATGAAGCTTGAAAAGGTAGGCGTTTCCATTACGGGTAACTCCACGAACCCTACGAGATTCCAACATCCCGTTGCAGGTACCTATAAGAAGTGGTGTAACGAAAATGGCGTTGAATACTTCTCCGTTGCTTCTGGTGGTGGTACGGGTAGAACGTTGCATCCCGATAACATGGCGGCAGGTCCTGCTTCCTACGGTATGACGGATACAATGGGTAGAATGCACTCTGATGCACAGTTCGCAGGTTCTTCTTCCGTTCCCGCTCACGTAGAAATGATGGGCTTGATTGGTGCTGGTAACAACCCCATGGTAGGTATGACGGTTGCTTGCGCAGTTGCTATCGAAGAAGCTATGAAAGCGTAAGGGATGCTTGATTTTTGAGTAAAAAATTTGCATAAAAACAGTTGGACACATCATTTAGGGAAATTTTTCATGATGTGTCCAATATTTTTTTAGTAAAAACTTTCCCAAATGTTAATTTTGTAAATTATTTTTACGAATACTGTTGATTTATGTCGAAAGGTGTGTTATACTCAAACCATAAAATGTTTTTAATTATTTGAGGGGAGAGATGGCTACTACCAATAAGAAAAATGGACTTATCGAGTTATTCAGGTTTTTGTGTGCTGTGTGGGTTGCTTATTTTCATGGTTTTTTTCCCGTGCTTTCGGATAAGTTTAATGGCGTAATTCTTCCTGTTGACTTTTTCTTTATTGTTTCGGGTTTTTTCTTTTTAAAATCTATTGAACAATATAGAGAAAAACCCTATTGGGAGGGGGTTCGTTATATTGTTTGGGGTAGAATAAAAAGATTTATAGTTCCGTTTATCATTGCTGTATTATCAATTTGTTTGTGTAATATTATTTTTCCAATTGAAATTAATGGCTTTAATTGGCCACTTAGTTTTTTATGGTTTTTCGCGGCACAATTTGTATTGTTGTCATTATTTTATTTGCTTTTAAAAAGGATAAAACGTCTAACAATATTTAATATTATTTGCTTTATTATTATCTGTGCTTCATTGACAGTATCCAAAATTTTAGGCAGACCGTTTGATATTCCAACTCGTAGTCCTGCAATGCTTGCCATTGGAATGTTGATTTCTCAAATTCCTAAAATTGATATCCAATTAAAGAATGAAAAGAAAGCACAAATCCTTAACATGATTGTGAATATTATCGGGTTTGTTATTTCTGCCTTTATTTTTATTTATCTTGCGTATTTGCCCGAGTTTGCGATTTGGAAAATACATCTTCTTTGTTGTATAGTTTGTCCAGCGGTTGTGTATTTTGCAACCTCGCTTCCTGTTCGCAGTAAATTTTTGAATTTACTTGGTGAGTTCAGTGTATTTATCTACCTTGGGCAATGCCCGATTTTATTCCATCATTATCTTGTAAGTCGAGATACAAGAATGCAATTCCCGCTTCTTTGCGCTTGTGCTGTTGCTATGTTTTTAATTAATAGAATAATCAATAGTTGGAAATATCATTCTTCAATAAAAGCGTAATATGGCATATTAAAAGCACCCTCACCAGGGGTGCTTTTTTGGTGGACGCGAGAGGGCTCGAACCTCCGACCTCTACCATGTCAAGGTAGCGCTCTAACCAACTGAGCTACGCCTCCAAATTATGAAAGTACAATAGACAAAAGAGAATTGGCTGCGCCAAAGCGTCGCATATGGCTCGCGCGAACTCAACCTAATGTTCATTATAACCAACCAAGCTACGTTTTCACAATACACAATGCAGAGTAACTATTGTTTTAAAATTATAGCAAAAAGTAAGAATAGCGTCAACTATTTTAGGGCTGTTTTATGATTTTACGATAAAATCGAATTGATAAACATAGAGTGGGGGAACAAAGGTAAAATCTTGCATTGTTTCACGTGGAACGATAAAGGAAAGCAAAAAGTAACGCCCCTCGATTGTTTGAGAGGCGTTTTTGATTGGGTCTATTATTCCATAATCTTTTTGGAGAAGAGGTAATAGAAGAAAGTAAACACAAGAATATTTGCGGCATAAATAATAGGAATAATAACGTATGCGCATAATTGTGCAGGATCGGACATCTGAGCTTGGCTATATACAGCGATCATTGTTACGATAATCATTGCAATGACGAACAGTATGGCGGAAGTCAAGAGATAGGAAGGATTCTTCTTAATCCTTGCGTTAGGTCTATAGCCATATGCGTAAAGAACAACGCAGGTCAAGAATGCAACAAATCCAAGTCCGAAACCAATTGCCGGATAGGCAGGGGAAACCTTAAGAACGTCTTGAAGGAAAAAGACTACAAGACTTTCAAAAGCCACAATACAGAACATGATTAATGCGGATTTATAAAGCGTTTTACCTACGTTATAGGTGTTAGCAGTATGTCTGTTCTTTGTAGAAATAATCGTGGAATCTCTTTGAGGAATGGAGGAGGATTGGTCCTGCATGTTCACGGTATTTAGCTTGATGTTTTCAACTTGAGCACGCGCATAAAGATTATTGGTAGAATGCGAGGTGTTGTTGAAGGGCTCTGATTGAGGAGGTTGCTCGTTGTAAGCGGAAGCCTGTTGCATACCGTTAGCAAAGTTTGCATTTCCAAAATATGCAGGATTGGTGATTTGACGAACGTTGAATTCGTGAATATGTTCGTTCAATTCACGTTCTCTTTGAAGGAGTAAGCGTTCTCTTGCATCCAATTCGGAAATTCTTGCATGGAATCCAGATTCCGATTCCATAGATTGTTTATGCAAATGTATACGTTCTTGTTCTACTTGTTTTTTTTCTGCTTCAAATTTCGAAAGGGCAGCTTCAAATTCTGCTTTTTCTTTTTTAAATTCGGTGGCTTGTTCTTCATATTGTGCGCGTTCTGCATCTAAATCAGCACGTTCTGCTTCCAATTTTTCAAGGTTTTCATTGAATAATTTCACTTGAGCGTTATAGGATGCAAGTTTGTCTGCGAAGTCAAATTGTTGCGCAGAAAGGGCATTTTTACGCGTTACAAACTCCATTTGCTGTTGATTATAAATAGCTTGGCGTGTAGCCAAATCTTTTTGTTGTTCTTGTAACGATTCTAAATCTACTTGCAATTGATCGGTGTTTTCTTGTAAAGCCGCTTCTCTTGTCTGTAAATCTTCTAAACGGCGCTGTATTTCTTCGGAGGAAGCCGTTGCTTCTGTTTGCGTGTTTTCCAAAGAACGCTGTTTTTCGCCTAAGGAATATTCCTGCTGGGTGATTTCGTAGGCTTTCTTGTCAATTTCTTCGCGTTCAAGACGTAAATCTTCTTGCAAAATGCGTAATTTTTCTTTTTCTTCTTCCAAAGCCGCTTTTGCATCTTCCAAAGCCTGATTATCAGAACGAAGGGTGTCGCGTTCAACCTCTAAAGTTTGCAGTTTGTTCTGTAATTCAGAACGTTCGCTTTCCATGGCAATACGATCATCTTCCAGTCTGTTGCGTTCTTCCGTTAAAGCATTTCTTTCGGACGCCCAAGAATCATAGGCTTGTTGGTATTCAGCTTCTTTTTCTTCTAGTTCTTTTTTCTTTCGCTCTAACTCATAAACAGCAGAGGAGTTAGATTTTTCGGAATTTTTAATGTTTTCAGAAATTTCATTTAAGCTTTCTTCTTTTTCCAGTAACGCTTTTTCACGTTCTTCTAACTGACGTTGACGTTCGTCGCTTGCTAAAGTTTTTGCTTCAAATTCACGCTTTTCTGCGTCCAATTTTTCCTTTTGTGTTTCAATTTGAGCCATTTGAGAACGAAGTTCTAAAGAGCGGTTGTAAAATTCAGTTGTTTTTCCTTCGTATTCCGATTTTAACAGCTGAATAGTGTTTTCTTGGGAAGTAAGGGCGGAATTTAAGGAAGCGATAATCGATTTTTTATCGTCCAATTCAGCTTGGATTGTAACAAGTTCCGCTTTTGCTTCTGCTAATTCTTCATTATTGGCTTGCTGAGAGGAAAGCATTTGTGCTTGTTGTTCAAGTTCGGCGTTTTTTGTTTCTAATGCGGAAATATTCTCTTTTGCGATAGCCAATTCACTTTCTTTGTCTTGGAATGCAGTCTGTTGTGCTTCTAAAAGTTCTTTTAAACGCAAAATTTCAGCGTTTTGACGTTCTAATTCCGCTTTAGCATCTCCAATTTCGCGTTCTTTTTCCGCAAGTTCGATTTCTTTTGCGTCAATTTCGCCTTGTTTTTGGCTAAGCGTTAATTCTTTTTCTTCCAATTCCTTACGCTGTGCGTCGATTTTTTCGCGTAATTCAGTGATGTCGGTTTTTTGGGAAGATAAAGAGGAGCTCTGTGCCGATAACAAAGAGCGTTCACGATTTAATTCATTTTTAAGATTATTTAAAGCGGTTTTTTCGTCTTCAAGAGCTGCTTCACGTGCGGCAAGTGCGCGCTTTAATTCCAATAATTCTTTTTGTTTATCGGTGATAAAAGAGAAATCGTAGTGCGATTCGCCGTCGGAAATAAGACTATCAATAATTGTACGCGAAAATTCCCATTCAGAAAGGTTTTGTTCGGTGACCTTTTTGCCTAAATCGGTGAGTGAGAAATATTTTCTTCTGCCGCCGTTTGAATAATCGCCGTAATAAGAAGTAACGTACTTTAAAGACTCCAAACGCTTTAACGCGCTGTAAAGGGTGGGTTGTTTTAAGGAATACATGCCGCCGCTTTTCTTTTCGATTTCGGCAATGATGTCATATCCGTATTTATCGCCGTCGTAAAGACTACGCAAAATAATCGTGTTGATATGACCGCGAATTAAATCGGAACTGATATCTAAAATCTGTTCTTCGCCGCCGGTTAAAGAATCGTCCTGTTCTATGGTCTTATTAGTGTTTTCCATAGTTTCCTCCTGCTTATTCTGTCTGACAAAGTAGTTGTTTGTCAGAAATAATCGATTTATCGAACTCCTTATAAAACAAGGGATGCAAGCATCTATGTTTTACATATTTATAGTATATCACAAATATGGTAATATGTCAACAATATATATCAAAAAACTGTTAAATATGTAAAATAATTTTCTATTTTGTCGAAAAAATTTTAATGCATTTATATTACGACGTGTTTGTATAATTGACTTTTCTTGGCGAAAAAGTTATAATATTTTTATGGGTATCTATGAACATATTGAAAAATTTAATATTAAATATTGTGATTGTGATTTCAAGGATGAAATCAAAGCTTCCATAACTTTATCCTTAATGGAAGAAGCGGCGTGTGCCAGTGCTGATGAATTGGGGTTTGGTTATGCATATTTGAAACCGAAGGGGTATGCTTTTATGGTTTCGAATAATTGTTTTGAATTTTTGCAGCCTATTTCTTTAGGTGATGAGATTTTTGTAAAGACTTGGCCATTGCAGCCTTCGCATGTTATTTTCGGCAGAGAATATCAATTTGTGAATGGTCAAGGGGAAGTGTTGTTGAATGCAAGTTCCCGTTGGTGTTTAATTGATATGAACACGGGAAGAATTTTGCAGTCGAAAGTCATCGAGAATCAAGATTATTCTACGTATAATACCAAAAAAGTATTTGAAAAGGTCAATTGGAAAATTCCAACTTTTTTACCCGAAGAAGGGACCTTGAAATTTACAATCAAAATTGCGAATTCGGAATACGACCACAATATGCACGTTAATAACACAAAATATGCCGATTATTGCTTGAATTGTTTCTCTGTTGCGGAATTGGCTTGTAAGAGGTTGAAGAGATTTTGTATTTCATATGTAAAACAATGTAAAGAAGGCGAGGTATTACGTTTTTATTTAAAGGAAACGGAAGAAAAGGGCGTGTATTTAGCGCACGGTTTTAATGAAAACGATGAAATTGTAGTGCAATCGCAAATTACGTTCGAGGAATAAAAGTAGGATAAGGAAGGTTTTATAGTGGCAAGGAAAAATGGTGTAAACCGCGAACTGTATCCAATTGAAGGGGGTGTTTGTGCTCCCGAGGGGTTTCTGGCTGGAGCTGTTTGTGCAGGTTTCATGCCGAATGTAAAAAGGAATGACCTCGCGCTGGTGGTCAGCGAAAAACGTTGTCCTGCGGCTTGCGTATATTCCACAAGCGCCGTAGTAGGGGCGCCCGTAACGGTTTCCAAACGGCATTTAAAATACGGACAATCGGTGGCAGTACTTATCAATAGTGGTGTCGCAAACGTTTTTCAGCCAGACGGCGAAGTTTTATGTGAAAAAGTTTGTCAATCAGTGGCAAACTTGATTAAATGCGACCGAGCGGACGTTTTAATTGCTTCGACTGGTAAAATTGGCAAAAAATTATCTTTAACTACTTTTGAATCGGTTTTAAAACCCTTAGCGAATAGTTTATCTGCTAACGATAGCGCTAGTTTTTCAGCGGCGCAAGCAATTATGACGACGGATAAAAGGGCAAAACAGCTTTCTTATAGCTTCCAATTGGGAGATTTTACTTGTAAAATCGGCGCGATTTTTAAGGGGAACCAAAGAGTGAGTCCGCGCATGGCGACGACGTTAGGGGTAATTACAACGGACGTAAATATTTCTTCGGAGATGTTACAGCGTGCCTTTTCTACAGTGGCGAAAGATACTTTTAATTTATTGGATATAGATGGTGTTGCTTCGCCGAACGATATGTTTTGTATTATGGCGAACGGCAGAGCGGGCAATTGCAAAATTGAAACGATGGACACCGAATATAAAAAGTTTTCTTTTATACTTCAAGAATTTGCGATTAAAATTTGTAAAATGATTGCAAAAGAAGGAGGACATGAAAAGCTATTGGTGTGCCGTGTGCAAGGAGCAAAATCAAAGCAAGCCTCTCGTGCAATTGCGAAAAAGATAGCCTCGTCTAACGAATTGAAGAAAGCTATATTTGAAAACAGAATGGATAGAGAGACGCTGTGTTGTGCAATTGTGGATGCGGGAGCAACGGATGATTTTTCTGCTTTAACGATATCTATAAAATCATCAAAGGGAAAAATTGTTTTCTTTGAAGAAAATCAAGCACTTATGTTTTCCGAGATGATTATGGAAGAGCTTTTGAATGTGGAGGAGGTTGAATTGACCGTCGATTTATCAAAGGGTAATTTTGCCTCGGTTGCTTTTTCGGGTATTTAAGCACAACTATGTTTTTTTATATAAAGAATTTATATAAATTAAAAAGAACGGCCGTTGAAACGTTGACAACTTAAAAGGGTTGTGTTATAATATAGTGCAATAGGCAGGTAGGATATGTTTTTTACAGAAAAGTATGAAAAACTCAATATGGCAACAAATATCGCGGAGAATACGGCAAGTGTTATCGGCGCTTCTGTTGGTTTTCTTATTTTTCAATTATTTTTTCAAATGGACTGATTTTTTGAATCAGTCTTATTTTTTATAAAAAAGTAAATAATAAGAAAAAAATACAAAGAAAATAGAGGGTTGTATTATGAAAAAGAAAAAGGTGTATTTGACGTTACAAAACGGCGCAGTATTCCAAGGCTACGCCTTTGGCTCGGATGGCGACATTAGCGGTGAACTTGTTTTTTCAACTGGTATGGTCGGTTATATCGAAACGCTTACCGATCCTTGTAATTTTGGACAGATTGTGGTACAAACGTTTCCTTTGATTGGGAATTACGGAATGATGTCTAAGGATGTGGAAAGTAAAAAAGCGTGGGTTTCAGCTTACGTGGTTCGTGAAATTTGCGATAATCCCTCTAATTTCCGTATGGAAAGCGATTTGGAGAGCTATTTAAAAGAACAGGGTGTTGTTGGTATTTATGGCGTAGATACTCGTCAAATTACAAAAATACTCCGTGAAGAGGGTGCGATGAATGCACGAATAAGTACACATGCATTAAACGAAGAAGAAATAAAAGCTCTTGCGGATTATAAGATTGAAAATGCTGTGGAGCAGGTTTCAGAGAAGGACAAAGCTTTTTACCAAGCACAAGATGCGAAATATACGGTAGCTTTATGGAATTTCGGTGCAAAACATAGCACGATTAAGAATTTACTTGCGCGCGGTTGTAACGTAATCAGTATGCCAGCAAATTCCACAGCGGATGAAATTTTACAAACGGGTGCGCATGGCGTTATGCTTAGTGACGGACCAGGAGATCCCAAAGCGAACGCAACGGCTATTACAGAAATTAAGAAATTAATGGGTAAAAAACCTATCTTCGGGGTTGGGTTAGGGCATCAAATGGTCGCACTTGCTATGGGCGCAGATACTGTAAAAGCAAAATATGGTCATCGAGGCAGCAATCAACCCGTTCGTTGCGAAAAATGTGAAAAAGTTTATATTTCCACACAAAACCACGGCTATGAAGTGGTAAGAGATACAGTTAAAGAGGGTTTTGTGAAGTTTGTAAACGTAAACGATAATTCTTGTGAGGGGATTGATTACGACGAATATAAAGCTTTTACCGTGCAATTTGCCCCTGAATGCTGTGATATCGGTATGCCTGAAAATCCCTTGTATAAAAAATTCTTTGCGATGATGGAAAAGGAGAACGAAAATGCCTAAAAGAAGTGATATTAAAAAAGTATTGGTAATCGGCTCCGGTCCGATTGTAATCGGACAAGCTGCGGAATTTGACTACGCAGGTGCGCAGGCTTGCCGTGTGATGAAGAGCGAGGGCATCAACGTTGTTCTTTGCAATTCCAATCCCGCTACGATTATGACGGACCGTGCGCTTGCAGATGAAATCTATTTGGAACCTTTAACGGAAGAAACGTTAAAGCGTATTATCCTTAAAGAAAAGCCCGATAGTTTGTTGGCATCTTTAGGCGGTCAAACGGGGTTGACGATGGGCTGTAAGCTTGCGAAATCGGGATTCCTTGCACAGCATGGTGTGAAATTAATCGGTACGAAATTGGACGCTATCGACCGTTCGGAAGATAGAGAATTGTTCAAGGAAACCATGGAAAAAATCAATCAGCCATGCGTGCCTTCCGATATTGCTTATACGGTGGAAGAATGTGTGGCGATTGCCAATCGATTGGGATATCCTGTAATTATTCGTCCTGCGTATACCCTTGGCGGTGCAGGCGGTGGTGTTGCGTACAGTGAAGCAGAACTTCGCTTAATTTCACACAACGGTTTGATGTTGTCGCCGATTACGCAGGTGTTGATTGAAAAATATATTGCAGGCTGGAAAGAGATAGAATTTGAGGTTATTCGTGACTGTAAAGGTAATTGCTTGACGGTATGTTCCATGGAAAACGTGGACCCTGTTGGTATTCATACGGGTGACTCCATTGTTGTTGCACCTGCGGTTACTTTATCTACAAAAGAATATAACATGTTGCGTACAGCGGCATTGTCGATTATTACAGAACTGGGTATTGAGGGGGGATGTAACGTACAATTTGCTTTAAATCCCGATTCTTTTGAATACTCTGTTATTGAGGTAAACCCTCGTGTTAGCCGTTCCTCGGCCTTGGCTTCGAAAGCAACGGGTTTCCCGATTGCAAAAGTTACGTCGAAGATTGCGCTCGGTTATACGCTGGATGAAATCGTGAATGACGTTACGGGCAATACGTACGCTTGTTTTGAGCCTACAATTGACTATTTAGTTGTAAAAATGCCCAAGTGGCCGTTTGATAAATTCTTGTATGCAAAACGTGAACTTGGTACGAGAATGAAAGCAACGGGCGAAGTAATGTCGATTGGTACGTCCTTTGAAATGGCGATGATGAAAGCGGTGCGCGGTGCGGAAATTTCTACAAGTACCTTCAATTATAAAAAATTCCTGCATTCGACGAAAGAAGAATTATTGGCGAAATTGCCTGAAATGACGGATGAAAGAATTTTTGTTGTATATGCCGCTTTGAAAAGAGGCGTTACGGTGGACGAAGTATTCAATATTACAAAAATTGACCGTTGGTTCTTGAATAAATTTAAGAATTTAATTGCTTATGAAGAACGTCTTTCAAAGGAAAAATTAACAAGAGAGCTTTACGAAGAGGGTAAACGTTTAGGGTATTTGGATAAAGACATCGCTTCAATGAGCGGTCAGAAAATCCCTTACCGCAAGAAAGTAGCTTATAAAATGGTGGATACGTGCGCAGGAGAATTTGCAGCAAAAACGCCGTACTTCTATTCTACGTTCGATCCTCATGAACACGACGAGGCGAAACCTTTTATTGAAAAAAGCGAGAAAAAACGTATTGTCGTTATCGGTTCGGGGCCTATCCGTATTGGACAAGGTATAGAATTCGACTATTCTTCCGTGCACTGTGTATGGACATTGAAGGAATTGGGCTATGAAGTCGTTATTATCAATAACAACCCTGAAACGGTTTCTACCGACTTTGATACGGCAGACAGACTGTATTTTGAGCCCTTAACGCCTGAAGACGTGCAACACGTTTTGGATATTGAAAAACCTTATGGGGTTATTATTACGTTTGGCGGTCAGACTGCAATCAACCTTTGTTCTTATTTTGATACGCATGGTATTCGTATTTTAGGTACAAGTGCGGATAGTGTTGATAGAGCTGAGGATAGAGAGCGTTTTGAAGCGCTTTTGGAGAAATACTCCATTCCCCGTCCCAAGGCAATCACCGTTATGACAAAGGAAGAAGCTTTGGCTGCTGCAGAGAGATTGGAATATCCCGTATTGCTTCGTCCTTCTTACGTAATCGGCGGTCAAAATATGACCATCGCGTTTACGGAAGAAGACGTTTGTAGATACATGGATGTAATTTTAGCGCAAGGGATTGAAAACCCTGTACTCTGCGACAAATACCTTATGGGTACGGAGTTGGAAGTAGATGCGATATCTGACGGAAAAGACGTATTGATTCCTGGTATTATGCAACACATAGAACGTACGGGTATCCACTCTGGTGACTCTATTGCCGTATATCCTCCGTATAATTTAGATGACGTGATGCTTGAAAGAATTATTGAAGTATCCACGCAGTTGGCGCTTGAATTAAAGACGAAAGGACTCATCAATATACAATATTTGATTTATCGCGGTCAGTTGTACGTAATTGAGGTGAATCCTCGTGCGTCTCGTACAGTGCCTTATATTTCTAAGGTAACGGGTGTACCGATGGTGGAATTGGCAACAAAAATCATCGTTGGTGCGAAATTGAAGAAACTTGGTTACGGTACGGGCTTATATCCTTCTTCGCCGTACGTTGCGGTAAAAGTGCCTGTATTTAGCTTTGAGAAGCTCAACGATGTAAATTCTCAGCTTGGTCCCCAGATGAAATCGACAGGGGAAGTTCTTGGGATTGGTAAAACGATAGAAGAAGCGATGTTTAAAGGGCTTGTTTCTGCGGGCTTTAAAATGTGTCATCCTTCGGACAAACGTCCAGTGGGCGTATATATGACGGTCAACGATCAGGATAAATTGGAATTACTTTCAATTGCAAAGAAATTTGGGGATTTGGGCTGTAACATGTACGCAACGAAGGGTACGGCAAAGGTTATCAACGATTTAGGCATTGATTGTCAGGTCGTGGACAGACTTTCGGCTACCGATACTGTTATTAAATTAATGGACGAAGGAAAAATCGATTATATTGTCTATACTGGTAAAACGGATATGGAATCGATTAACGATTTCATTCGTTTGCATCACCATGCAATTTTGCTTGGCATTACAGTGCTTACGGCGTTAGATACGGCAAATGCGCTTGCGGATATTATTGCTAGCCAATTTACGGAAGATAATACCGAACTTGTTGATATTAATAATTTGAGAACGGAAAAACTTAAATTGAATTTTACAAAAATGCAATCCTGCGGAAACGATTATATTGTATTTGATAACCGTGATGGTAAAATTACTTGTCCCGAATCGATTGCAGTAAACTACGTGTTGCCTCATTACGGTATTGGTGGTGACGGTATTGTTTTGATTGAAAAATCGGACGTTGCTGATGCAAAGATGCGTATTTTCAATCGCGATGGGAAGGAAGCGCCTACAGGCGGTAATGCGATTCGCTGTATCGGTAAATATCTCTATGAAAAGAAAATCGTTTGCAAAAACGATATGTTGATTGAAACGTCTAATGGTGTTATTTGCCCTGTGAAGGTATATTCGTTCAGTGGTAAAGTAAACTCTGCTAGTGTAAATCTTGGCAAAGCCGTGCTTGAAGGCAAGAAAATTCCGTCCGTTTGGGATGAAGAGAAAATTGTTGGTAAAACGGTAAATATCGGTGGTTTGGAATATAAAATTACCCTTGTAAACGTTGGAAATCCTCATTGTATTGTATTTAGTGATAAGGTGGACGCCATTAACGTGGCGGCAATCGGGCTTGAATTTGAAAACTGTGAATACTTCCCCGAAGGCATCAACACGGAATTTATCCGTATCGTGAATAAGGTGACGATAAAGATGCGTGTGTGGGAACGTGGTAGCGGCGAAACGTGGGCGTGCGGTACTGGTGCATGTGCCGCGGTCGTAGCGGCAGTACTTGCAGGGTATTGTGAAAAAGATACCAACGTAACGGTAAAATTACGCGGCGGCGATTTGACCGTAAACTATCATTCTGACGGAGACGTAGAATTGATGGGTAGCGTAAAAACGGTATATGAAGGTACGTTGGAAATTTAAAAAAGACAAATGATTGGAGGTTGTCATGGACGTTTTCTATGAAGAAAGTGCTGTTGCACAACACGCAAAAAAAGGTGAAAGAAACTATAAAATAGCGCATATTGTATCCAACGTTTTTCTTGCGCTTGGAATCATTGCAATTCTGTTTGGGATTAATTTTATTCCGATTGATGCGTGGATAGTATGGGGCGGTATTTGTGTTTGGTTTTTCGTTGTATGGTTTTTACTATTTAAGTGGAAAGCTCGTTTTAACGTAAGCTACGATTACGTATTTGTATCAGGTGAGTTGCGTATTTCGCGCGTTATTAACGTGAATAAAAGAAAATTAGTGACGAGATTGGAGTGTAGCGAAATTATTCAATTGGGCGACGTTGACAATCCTTCGTTTGAACGTTTTAAGAATGACCCTACGGTAAAAACAGTCATTTGTACCTCGAATGATACACCAATGGAAGGAAAGTTTTTCATGTACATTTTAATCGAGGATAACGGTAAGAAATTATATGTTCTGGAATGCAGGGAAAAACTCTTGATTGAAATGATGAAATTTACCAAGCGTACCGTTTTGGAAAGCGATTACGTAATGCAGGAAAAGAAACAAAAATGATATATTTAGACAATGCTGCGACAACAAAACCGTCCGAAAAGGCGTTTGTTCGAGCGCAAGAATACGTTACGGAAAAATATTATAATCCTTCGGCTATGTATAAAGAGGGATTTGCGATGCAGAGCGAGCTAAAAAAAGCGCGCTCTCTATTGCTTTCTAAGGTTGCGGATGAAACCGCGTTTGAATTGATATTCACTTCTTGCGGCACGGAATCAGACAACCAAGCTATTTTTTCTTATGCAAAACGAGGGAATGCGGTGACCACAGCAGGAGAACATTCAGCTGTTGCGGCGGCTTTTGCGGAATTAAAGAATAGAGGTTTGGCAGAGCCTCGTTATGCGCCGTTATTAAAAGATGGTCGCGTTGACGTTGAAAAGTTATTGGATTTGGTTGATGAGAAAACGACCTTTGTTTCTGTAATGCACGTTAATAACGAAATGG
>SVHQ01000220.1 GCA_015055785.1 Clostridiales bacterium
GTAACGTGAATGCCATTGGCGGTAGAAATCTTTTACTAAAAACATCAACTACTACAACACAAATATTCCTAAACGATTTTGGAGTATATCTTAGCGAAGACAAGGAAGAAACGTTTGGAGATAAACTTAATATAAGCAATATTTCATATTTTTATTGCAACGACAATTTTTATAGACCACACTTTATGAACAACGACAATGTTGAGTTTTTCGTTGAGAATGATTTACAAGTCGAGTTATACAAAAGGGTAGACGAGAGCGAAACTATTTATTTGGATGGGAATTTGATTGAATTTAACGAAAGAGCGAATTCTTTACCTCGTTCGATGTCTAAATTGTATGTAAAATCAAATAAAGTTGCCCTAATCAAAGGAAGGCATTGCTTACAAACGCAAATAAAAGATTTTCCATTTTTACCTAGCGTGTTAATTAGTGGAGATTTTAATATAAATAAAAACTTATTAATTTCTCGTGATAAAAACAAGGTTGCAAACGAAAGGTTTTATGGTTGCGCAGGTATTACGTTTAACGTTGATTTGCCACAAAATCATAGCGCAAAACTAAAATACAATTCTAACAATCTTGTTTCTGAAGTATACGTTGATGGGGTTAAAGTGGAAACGAATGCGTACGCGCCTTGTTTTGCGCGCATACCTAAGGAATATTCGGGTCGTAATATTACGATAAAAATTGCCTGTTATTCGTCCTACGCACCGCTTTGGGGTGATTTTATGACAGCAACCAACACTAAGGATTTATTTCAATATCCACCTGCAAGATTAGCTTATAACAATAAAACGTTATTTCAATCCGTACCTGAAAAACTAAATTTGACGGGTATCGAGTTGTTTGTCGTTTGAAAAATCATCAAGTTGTGCTATAGTATAAGTGACGAGTAGAAAACTTATAAACGCGTTAGGGATAGCGTTCTGTTTGTAAAAAACGTTTTAGGGAAAGAGAAAAATGGAAATTTTCTCGTTTCGATTATGAAAGAGGGGTTAAATAATGAAAAATATTAGTAAAGCGGTTTTTTCAATAACTTACACCGACGGCTCGCTGAAAAGCAAAAATTTGGAAAATTTTGTTTTTGACGATGGGAATTTGGTTACCGAAATAGCTTGCGAGAAATTTGGTGATTATACGGAATTGGATATCAACGTTTGCGGTAGTAGTGGCGCTTCGGTAAAATACGTAGACGTAGCGTTTTATTTTTCCGAAAATTTTCTTAATGATGATTTGCTTTATTTTTATAACGGGTGTCTTACGAACGATTGGGTAGAATGTCGTAAATACGTCGGAAATACAGGCGTTATAGGTAGAGACGTTACGGTTATGAAGAACCTTGCAACCGGTGAGTTCTTTCACGTTGGATATATTACGGCTAATCGTTTTATGACTTATATAAAATTTGAGCAGAACGGCATTGTTTTGCGTCATTTTATGGAAGATAAGCCAATTGCAAAAGGTAAGAAATTTCAGCTTGAGAGAATATTATTATCAAACGCCGCCAACGAGAGCGCTTTTTTAGAACGGTATTGTGATAGAATCGCGCAGATATATAATATCAAACTTGATAAACCTATGCCTGCAGGCTGGTGCTCGTGGTCTTGCTTTTATAAAGACGTAGATAGACGGAAAGTTATAGATGCAACCAACGGACTGTTTGACAGCGTTCCCGGTCTAAACGTCTTACAGCTTGACGACGGATGGCAAGACGAATCGAAAGAGCACGCAGGAGAATGGTACGAAGACATTCAAAAATTCCCCAACGGAATGAAAGATTTTTGTGAATATCTAAAAGCGCAAGGTGTAAATCTTGGGTTGTGGCTCGCCCCAACTTTACCAAAGTTTAATTCACCGTTTTTCGATAATTTGAGAGAGGAATTATGGACTCCGCCTGCAAATATCAAACCTGAGGTTTTACAAACAGTAAAAAATTTATCGCCACGTTTTGATCTTGGAAATCCTAAATTTATCGAACGGCTCAAAAACGTTTTTAGACGACTTACAAAAGAATGTGGCGCAAGCTATTTTAAGCTGGACTTCTTGTTTAATTCTTTTAGCGCAGATATTGCACGCGAGCATTTTTACGTCTACGAAAAAGATTATATGATTGCGTTGTATCGAAAGATGATAACGGCTATACGCGAAACTGTGGGAGACGAGTGTTTTTTGCTTGCTTGTGGAGCGCCCATTTTAGAAAGCGTGGGTATATTCGACGGTAGCAGAATAGCGCAAGATATAGTATGGAGAAAAAAGTTTTCTAAATTTTATTGTTGGCAGATTGAGAAAAAATGCATTAAAAATACGATGCTTCGGTATTTTTATCACGATAAATTATTTTATAACGATGCAGATGGCGTTATTTTGAGAGATTACGACAACGGGGACGGCTTTAACGGTTCGTATCACGAGGTTCGCGCTTGGGCAACGATGGTTGCAATGAGTGGAGGAGTAACGTTGCAAAACGATATCAATTGGACGCTCTCTCCTGCTAGGCGAAAACTTTTTGCAGAATTATTCCCATTAAATCGTATAGCAGCCAAGCCCGTTGATTTCTTCGAATTGCCTTATCCATCGCTTCTTTTTATTAATTATCCTTCCGCAAAATTGCTTTCGCTTTTCAATCTTGACGAGGAAAAAAAGGAATATCCTATTTCCTTTAATCGACTAGGTGTGTCGGGTAAGCACGTAATAGTAAATGCTTGGGAAAAGCGCGCTATTGGAATTTTTGAGGACAAATATATCGAAACGTGCCTATTACCGCGTAGCGTAGAGGTTTATCTCGTTAAGAAGATAACCGACGTTCCACAATTTATTTATATGGATAATAATTTGTTCCTTGGCGCGGATATGGTTGAATCCGTATACGAAGACGATAGCCTTAAAATCACGCTTGACG
>SVHQ01000221.1 GCA_015055785.1 Clostridiales bacterium
TCTTTGCGCCTCCACCGATGACATAGGCAGACTGACCAATTTTGACTCCCTTTTCCTGCAAATAGCTCTTGCAATCCAACAAGCTCATTGCAACGCCTTCCATCACCGCACGTGCAAAATGCGCTTTGGTATGCCCTGCGGAAATTCCAATAAAACTACCTCTCAATAAAGGATTGGCATACGGCGTAAGTTCGCCCATTAAATAGGGATGGAAAATTAAACCGTCGCAGCCGATAGGAATATCTTCCGCAATCTCACTGAACACTTCAAAGCTGCCGCCGAAAGTATCCCTAAACCAACGCAAAGAAGCCGCGCAGGATTTTGTTCCGCTGCCAGGATAATACATTCCCTCTTTTAAGTGAGAATAGTTAATAATATTTTTATCTGCATAATATCTGTTAGAAATCACGCAAATACGTCCAGCCGTCGCCAGCTTTAACGTCATATCACCCTGTTTCAAACCACCTGCCGCAAACACCTCCATTACGGTATCCGTTGCGCCGCAAATCACAGGTGTACCCTCTTTTAAACCAGTAGCAGATGCCGCTTCATCGCGTACATGCCCCACTCGTTTGAGCGGGTTTACAATTTGAGGCATATTCTCTTTCGTCAAATCTACAAGACTTAAAAGATGCTTATCCCACTGCTTTTTATCAAAGTCAAACAGCATACTTCCCTGCGCTTCGATATAATCAGTGACAAAATCTCCCGTAAATTTCCCTCGCACAAAATCTTTGGCAAAAGTAACCTTTTTCACTCGTGCGTAAACGTCGGGGAAATTATGCTTCACGTATAAAATTTCTGGCAATGACCAAATGGTATCAACATTATGCTTACATTTTTCAAAAATTTCTTCACCAAAATTTTCTGCAAGATATGCCTTCTCTTTCACGCTGCGCGTATCCGTCCAATAGACAGAATCGCAAACGGGATTCCCATGTTCGTCCATCAACACAGCCGTATGCGTCGCCGCATCGAAGCAAATACATTTCACCTCTTCGGCGTTTACGTTTTGTAAAACGGAACGGATATTTCGGCAAGCGGCATGATACCAGTCCATTGGATTTTGTTCCGCTTTTCCTCCGTCACCATAATGAGTGGGATACTCGGCGGTTGCCGTAGCAACCACCTTTCCTCTTTCATCTAAAAGTGTCGCTTTGCTTGCTCCGCCCCCAAAATCTACGCCCAATACGTACATGGTATGCTCCTTTTAGTTATTTACAACCCATTTATGGCATTCCTCAGACGAGCTCAAAAGCCCACGATTTTTCCCTGCCATAATCCATAAACAATAATTTTTATACCCTGGAGCAACCGTGAAAGGATGATAGCCTTTTGGAATAACTACCATATCACCGTTTTGCACCTTATAAACTTCATTGATATCATTTTCGGGCGTATAGACTGCTTGAAAACCAAATCCTTGGGGTTTGTCAAACTCGTAATAATATATTTCATCGAGTGCCCCTTCCGTAGGCAAATTGTCCACGTCGTGTTTATGCGGAGGATAACTGCCCCATTTACCGTCTTCTACCCAAAACTCACCGATGTACAAATGGTTTGCCTCCCCGCTTTCAGGGAACGTAAAAGCAACGTCACGTACAAACGAACCTTTACCAAACGTCTTAATAATAACGTCTTCCGCTTTGATTTGATAAGGTTTATAATATTTTTCCGCAGGCGCTTTACATACAGCAATTTTTACGTCGCCCTCTTTTGCAGTAACGGTAAAAGGTGTGTCCTTACCAATGTATGCCGTTTCTGCCGCACCCTCAAAAACGTTAGCGCGTTTTCCCACAGCAAAGGTAAATCCTTCGCCCTTTACCTCACATCTCCCGTATAAAACCACCAAAACGAATTCTTTTCCAAGTTCGTCAACTTGATAGCTTTGTCCGTCGGCAAGCTTTAACATATCCGTTTCCGCATAAACAAGCGGAGAATTTCTATCCGTTACCACTCTTTCATAACCGTATTTTTCAACGTAAGATTTTTTCAAGTTCATATTACATATTCTCCAAAATCATTTCTTCGACGGAAAGCACACGGTATCCTTCGGGACAAGCAGCCTTTAAAGCAACATATTCCGCAGGGTTTTCGGTAACCACCGTTTTGCAGCCCATGTTGATAGCGTTCGTCCATCTGTCTTTTGCCACTTGTGCCATCACCTCGGGCATATATTCCGCCATAATCAACTGACCTGCAAGATTTGCTTCCTTACCGATTAAAAGCATATCCTTTACAATGCCAACTTTTTTAATGAGTTTTCTACCTGTTTCGCTATTGTCAAGCTCTCTTGCATAAGCGTAGTTGTCCTGCAAGGAATACTCGTTTGCTGATTTCTTCACAGAAAGTTTGCCACTTTCAATTAAATCGAGCACATATTCGTTGAAACTAACTACATTCGCAGAAATTTCAATCCCCCATTCCTTGTATTCGTGAAGCATCAATTTCAAATCAACGGGATCGTATACTATAACAGTCTTATATTGATTGAGCATTTCAGCACAAGCCTTCGCCGCCTTTTGCGTTTCCTGCGTTTTACCCGTCAAGAACCAGAGCGCTGCGCCGCTGTCTTGATTTTTATCAAGAGACACGCTTACGCCTGCTTTGTTTAAGAGTGCCACTGCATTCTTCACGCTTTCAGGAGATTTATAAAGAGCGTCTTGACCAACAAATAACGCCGTTTCACTATCCGCGTTATACAAAGTGTTCAAGCATTCGCAAGGCTTCGCGCCAAACACGTTTCCTGACGCCACATACTTTTCCAATATTGCCGTAATATACTCGGGCAGAACGCCGCTTAACACGACTTCCGTTTTCAATTCTTGAATAAACACTTTGGGATCAAACCCTGTCATGCAGTTATTCGTAC
>SVHQ01000222.1 GCA_015055785.1 Clostridiales bacterium
CCTCCGCCCATTCCTGATCGGCATGTTTGCTATAACGCACCTTTTCTGCGCCAACACCAAGACACTTCACCGCCATTTCGATTTGGTGAATGATATACTCGTCCAAATTCGAGCCACCGCCTACCGTAGAAATAGCTTTTGCCGTACCCATGTATGCGTTGAGTTCTTCCGCATAGCGCAAAGCGGAGCTGCTAAAAAACTTTACCCCATACTTTTCCGCAAGCGCATAAATCTCTTTCGCCGTCGCAAAATCAGGCGCAAACGTCTTATCGATATAAGGGCTTTTGCCACATTCGAATACTTCTTTTGCATATTCAAAATGCTTTTCGGGATTGGAGGGCGCTAACACAAATATGCAATCGCATTTCGCGCAAAGCTCTTTAATCGAATCACAACGAATCACGCTGTGAAGCGCGCACCATTCATCGGTGCTCATCCCCCCAGGGATATCCATTTCCGCCCAGGCATACTTCACTTGATAATCCGTTCCGTTTTTTTCATTGTACGCCTTAATCATTGCAGGGTATTCGTTCGCGTGCCATTCATTCAAAAAATAATCAATAAATCCCACCGTTTTCATTAGAATCTAATCTCCTCTTTCTTTTCGGCTGACGTATACAACGCATCCAGCAATTTCATGCTTTCAAGAATGTTATCAATATGGTTCTTATCTTTTACCCCCGTTTCAATGGACTGTATAAACGCCGTATCCTCACAAAGATACATATTGGGAATATCATATTCGGGATTGATGGTTTCAAGCGTTTGCCCGTCATAGAATTCAAACTTCCCACCGTAGGTCAGACGCGCGCCGCCCTTATCCCCCATAAAGTCGATAAACAGCTCGTACTTATTGATGTTTTGCGCCCACGCGCCGTTGAAAGAAATGCTCGCCTTGTCCGTGCGGATATGCCCCGTAATGAAATCATCGACGTCGTTCGTTCCGCTTTCGATATTCGAGGTATCTTCCGCCCACATACCGTGGTATTTGTACGATTTCATATCCTTCGCCATTTCGTTGTATGCGTCGCAAGTCACGCTCTTTACTTTTGCGCCGCCAAGCACGTACAAAATCAAATCGAGGAAATGAATCCCCCAGTCAATCAAAACACCGCCGCCCGATTGCGCTTTCGTCGTAAACGCGCCGCCAAGCCCAGGAATATTTCTAAAATCACGGAAAGAACAATATACGTGATAAATGTTGCCAAATTTCCCTGCATCAGCCCATTCTCGAAGCATCTCCACCGACTTTTGATAACGGTTGCAAACGCCTATATCCAAAATTTTACCCTGTTTCTTTGCTTCTTCCGCCATCTCCACTGAGAGCGCATAATTCACCGTAATAGGCTTTTCGCAAAGCACGTGCTTTCCCGCTTTCAACGCGTCCATGGTTATCGTATAATGCGCATAGTTGGGCGTCAAAACAAATACTGCGTCCACCTCTTCGTCTGCCAAAGCCACCTTATAATCCGTGATGACGTTTTCAATTTTAGGATATTTTGCTTTCTTTTCTTCCGCTTTTTCAATCAACAAATCACAAGCGTATTTAATTCTCACGTTTTCCATTTGGGAAAGCGCAGGGAAATGCGCCATATCAGAAATTCTACCGCAACCAATTACCGCTACTGTCGTCATAATCTATTTCTCCTCAAAAAAATTTGTGTTTTTATTATATAATAAACACTTTTGCAAGTAAATGGTTATAGTTCATATAAAATTTGTCATTTTTTCATATTTCTTAAATACTAACCGAAAAAATCACTAATTTCCTTGTCAAAAAATTGACATAGTCACGTGTTTCTTTTATAATAATATTAAACAAGGAGGGATAAAATGGAAAACAAAACACGTTATCACTTAAGCAAACATTACGTTGAGAACCCTTTACCCTTTGGAAACATCCACCTTTTGCAATTAGGGAGGAGATATTGCGAGCCTACGGAAATCATTTCTCCTCACCCACATTTGAATTGGTTTGAATTGACAATTGTCACCAAAGGTAGCGGCAGTATTATTACCAACGGAGAAGAAACCGTAGTGAAAGCAGGCGACGTGTATCTTTCATTTCCATGTGATATTCATGAAATCAGGGCAGACCAAGACGTTCGTTTGGAGTACGACTTTTTTTCCTTTTACTGCACAGATAAAACTCTTGCCAAAGATTTGAAAAATATCACGCGTAATTATAGAGGCGGCGATAAACGTATCTTCCAAGACAGCAAAATTTCACAGCTTATAGAATATGCAATATCCGAATTCATCTCTCAAGAGCAACCGCATTTCCAAACCGCACTGAGCGATATTTTTCAATTAATTATTGTGTATTTAATCCGAGATTTTAATAACATTCACCAAAATACAACGACTGTTTCCGAACCCGAAGTATTGTGCTTTCAATTAATGAATTATATTGATACGCATATTTATACCATTAAAAAGTTGGAAGAACTTGCCCCTAAATTTAATTACAGCTATGGTTATCTTTCTGGACTCTTTCAACGCACAACGGGAAAAACGCTATCGGAATACTATAGGCACCGTAAGATGGAAACCGGGAAAGTGCTTATTCTTGAAAAAAAGAAAAACATCAGCGAAATCGCCGAAATGCTTGGATATAATTTATATTCTTTTAGCAAATCTTTTAAGAGCATGTACGGTATTTCCCCGAAAAACATACAAAAGACCGAAGATTAACGATATTAAACACATACATGGTAAGACGACTCAATTCCTTTTCCGGAAAAACCGTTTCAGCAAAAAACACTCAAACAAATGATGAACAAGGCGATACACACTAGAAGAAAACGACGTCTTTTTGCGAGCAGACGGAGTAACGGAAAACGGTATATCAGGACATGCTACCTTCC
>SVHQ01000223.1 GCA_015055785.1 Clostridiales bacterium
TTGCACATATCCTCGTAGGGAATGAATTGCTGGTGCCGAACGTTGGCGATTGTTTGAAAGAAATTGGACGGTTGTTGGCGGACGGCAGTTTTTGGCGCGCGTTTTTCAATACGTTAGGACGTGTGGTGTTTGCCTTTGGTATATCCTTTATTTTTGCTTTAATTTTAGCCTTAATCGCGTACATGGTGCCTTGGTTTGGTGGAATTTTATCGCCGATTGTGTCCATGCTTCGGTCTTTGCCGACGTTGGCTGTGCTGCTTATTTTATTGGTGTGGATGGGGGCAACGAAAGCACCGATTATCGTGGCGTTTATGTCTTTGTTCCCAATGTTGTATGCGAGTATGACGGCGGCGCTTCACCAAGTGGATGGGGAATTATTGGAAATGAGCCGTGTTTATCGCGTGCCTTTGAAAAAGCAAATTGGCAGTCTTTATTTGCCCTCAACGGCGCCTTACGTGTTGCGTGAAGCAGGCGCGGCGGTGTCTTTTTCGCTGAAATTGGTGGTGTCTGCAGAGGTAATTTGTAACACAAATAAAAGCCTTGGCGGTTTGATGCAAACCGCGAAAACGTTTAATTTGGATATGGCGACCTTGTTTGCGTTGGTATCCTTGGCATTTTTGTTAGGGTTGGTGTTGGAATTGCTTGGCGTATGGGCGGCAAATTTTGTCGAAAGGAGGGTGAAATGAAGTTATTGATATCCAAATCCTACGGCAAACAAAAGGTGTTTGAGAATTTTTCGCTTGATATAGAAGAGGGGAAAATTTTGTGTATTTTAGGAGAATCGGGCGGCGGAAAGACCACTTTATTGAAAGCTTTGGCAAATATGCTTTCGTTTGAGGGTACTATGGAAAACGTGCCTGAAAAGGTGGGGTATATTTTCCAAGAACCGCGCCTTTTGCCAAGCCTCACTGTGGAAGAAAATTTGCAATACGTGGGGGGCATGGTCGAGTCTATTGAGGATATTTTGCGGAAAACGGAGCTTTTTGCTATGCGTAAAAAAAGGCCGAAAGAGTTGTCGGGTGGAGAAAAACAGCGTGTTTCCATTGCGCGTGCTTTTTTGTCGGACGCGCCGCTACTGTTGTTGGACGAACCCTTTTCTTCGTTGGATACCGCTTTAAAAATTCGACTTTCTCGTGTGTTTGCAGAGCTTTGGATGGAAAAGCGTCCAACGGTTGTGTTTGTAACGCACGACGTGGAAGAAGCGTGTATGTTGGGGCATCGTATTGTGGTGCTGAAAGATGGCGTTTCGGTGTGTGACATCGATGCGGAAAAAGAATGTACGGGAAAGACTTTGCCTCGTCTTTACGGAAGTGAACTTTTGTTAAAGGAAAAGCTGTTAAAGGCTTTGATGTGATAATTTTTGTTGGGAAGCTACAATGTAAAATTAGTCGAATTTTGTTATTTGACGTGAAACAAAAAATGAGAAACTGTCTGCAGAGTGTCGCTCTGTGGGCGTTTTTTATGGTATGTTATGGGATTATTTGGAT
The DNA here is from genome assembly GCA_015055785.1 of Clostridiales bacterium. The sequence continues at coordinate 1,488 of SVHQ01000223.1, forward strand.
TCCATTTAAAATAATGAAATTTTTCCGATTAAGAGCAGGAAAACAGTTGATATTTCTTAAAAAATATGCTATACTTTAAAAAATGTAAATTGTTTATCTCATGAAGGAATAAAATTAGATAAACGAAACGGCCCGTTGGTCAAGCGGTTAAGACACCACCCTCTCACGGTGGTATCATGGGTTCGAGTCCCGTACGGGTCACCAGTAAAATCCTAAATCGAACATAGTTCGGTTTAGGATTTTTGCTTTTCGCGGAACTGTGAAACAAGAGGTGTGGGAGAATAGAAAGCCTACACAGAATGCACGTTTCTCAGTTGAAATGGACAGCCAAGGCAGACAATACGTGCAGGCAGATAGAAAAGTGCTTTCGGGGACAGACGCAAAGGCTTGGGGCGAACAGATTACGAGTTATATTAACGAGCAAATCTGAAAAGGGCACGACATAAAAATAAAAACCGTCGAAGGGGACACCTTGACGATTACAAAGAATACAGCTGGCAAAGCCGCGTTTAGAAATGAAGATTTATCTGAAAAAGAGTATCGAACTAAATTGCAGGCAGAGGCGCATATTGACGAACTTGCTAAAATTTCTGTTGCTTTGAAAGATAACGAGGGGAAGAAGAAAATAGTGCCTGATTATGATAATAAGCATGGTAAACGAAATTTGGCAAAGGATGGTTGGAATTATAGGACTGCCTATTTTAAGGATTTTGATGGACAGATGTATAAAATGACTTTATCTGTTGCGATAGACGGAACAGTAGAAAGCGTTTACAATGTCGGGAGAATGAAAAAACATCTGCCAATGGCGAATCTCGCCTTAGGCCTCAAAGGGCAGCAGATGTTTCTACTACTATTATACGTGAAAATACGGAAAAGTCAACAGAAAATGCAAAAAAAGTTGAAAAATCTTCAAGAAAATCTTTGGACGTGGATTCGGCAGCGGCAAGGAATGTGGGACGTAAGAAGAAAATAAAGGCGATTTTGCGCAAACATATCAATCGAATGCAAATCACGAACGAAACGAAAGAACGGTTGCGCGCTACGTATGGCGAAACGGTAGCACAGCGTATTATCGATACGTGGGAAAATACGACAAACCGCACGGATGACACAATAAACGCTGTTCATATATAATTAATATGAATACATGAACATATATTCATATAATAATTGATGATTGCGCATAGTTGAGGGGGGGATTTGATTGTCCTTATAGTTTGTAATTTTACCTTTACAGTTTGTAATTTTATCCTTATAGTTCGTGATTTGCCTTGTCAAAAATACGATGAAACGCTTGTTCAACGTGTGGAATAATACAAAAAATCGTTTATTTGACATGTGGGAGAACATAATGAATCACTTGCTTAAAG
>SVHQ01000018.1 GCA_015055785.1 Clostridiales bacterium
GTCTGCGGCAACGTGCCAACCGTCATAAGGAAAGCATTTTTCACCATGGTTGTAAAATTGAGCTGATAGTTTACGCCAAGCGCAATCATCCAAAGGGTCATCATCGATGCAAGCGTAATAAACAAATAGCTCGTCCCTTGCGAAATCATCAAAAACACCTTCTGCGTTTTCGTCACGTTCCCTGTCGCTAAAGCTAAATCGGATACGTTAATGAGCATACCGCAAAGGAATAAGATAACAGTGAAGAACAACGTTGTCTGTAATGCGTTTTTATAATTTAACTTCACGCCGCGCCAGAAATCGTTGCCAACGAAAATACCTTCCGTCCACACCATGTTACGGATAACGTACATACCGCCTGCAAGCCCCACCGACGCAATAAACATCGAGAGTATCAACCCAATATACAACATGAGGTTGCCTTGCATTACAAGCATTTCCGATACACCCATTTGCGCAGGATATGCAGGATACCCTATCGTCAAGTTTGCACCGAACGGATAACTGATACCGTTCGCTTCATGCATTAGTGCGTTAAAAATCAAAACAATCAACATGGGGATAAAGAAAACGAGCATAAGCAAGTTTACCTTGACTATCTTACCGAAATTCCCCTTAAAGATATCCCAAAAAAGCTGCCAACGGTTGGTCGGCAACGTACTTCTTGCATATTCTTCGCTTCTCTCTTTCCCTTCTAACATTCGGGTAATAAACCCTTTCTTTTGTTGCGCCATTTCAAAACTCCATTTCTTATTATCGCGCGCATTTTATTCAAAGAATAAAACAACGGTTATTTATACCACCTTTTCGCGCGCGCTAAACGTTAATTAAACGTTATATTAATACTATTGTTACTATTCTACTACAAAATTGTGATTATTTCAAGGAATTTTCAAAAAAAAATTCAAATAAAATGGATAAGTTTGAAAATTTCTTGAAAATTCTTTGACTTTTATGAAAAGATATGCTACAATTAACCCGTTAAATAGAGGAGCGGCTGAACATCAGTACGCACGCATGAGTGGATTTTGGACAATATCCGCGTTACAATGCGCGCAGAAAGGGTATCTCCGCCGAAGCGTAAATCCGTCCGCCTTACGCTGGGCATACGGGAGAATACCCGTGTGACTGTCACCGTCCGTGAAGTGCTATTTACTATTACCGAATTATCTTTTTTTCGGCAGTTTAGATTGTTACTTTCAGGCGGGAACACTACTCCCGTCTTTTATTTATGAAACTGGTTATTTTTTACAAAAAAGGAGATTTTTGATTATGAAACAGTTTAACGTTGGCGTTATTGGCGCTACTGGTATGGTCGGTCAGCGATTTATGATGCTCCTTGCAGACCACCCTTGGTTTAACGTTACGGCTTTGGCAGCTTCTGCGCGTTCCGCAGGCAAAACCTACGTGGAAGCAGTGGGCGATAAATGGGCTTTTGAAACCCCTATCCCCGAAAAATATCACACTATGGTAGTGATGGATGCGGAAGCGGATATGGATAAAATCGCAGCAAGCGTTGATTTCGTTTTCTGCGCTGTCAATATGGATAAAGCAAAAATTCGCGCTTTGGAAGAAGCGTATGCGAAAAAGGAAGTTCCCGTTGTTTCCAACAACTCTGCACACCGTTTCACTGCGGACGTGCCCATGATTATTCCCGAAATCAACGCGGACCATTTGAACGTTATCCCCTCGCAAAAAGCACGCCTTGGCACCAAACGCGGCTTTATCGCTGTGAAATCCAACTGTTCTTTGCAATCCTACGTGCCTTTATTGCACCCCTTGAAAGAATTTGGCGTAAAGGAAGCGGCGGTTTGCACCTATCAAGCGATTTCTGGCGCTGGCAAAACGTTCACGACGATGCCTGAAATCCTCGACAACGTCATTCCTTATATCGGCGGCGAGGAAGAAAAAAGCGAGAAAGAACCTTTGAAAATTTGGGGTAGCATTGAAAACGGCGAAATTGTTTCCGCCTCCTCCCCTGCCATCACGGCGCAATGCCTCCGCGTACCTGTTTCCGACGGTCATACGGCGGCTGTGTTCGTTAAATTCGACAAAAAACCTACTAAGGAAGAAATCCTTAACGCTTGGGCTAATTTCAAAGGCGAACCGCAAACGCTTGGCTTGCCCTCTGCCCCCGCTCAGTTCTTGAAATATTTCGAAGAGGACAACCGTCCGCAAGCAAAGCTTGACAGAATGGAAGGCAACGGCATGAGCGTTACTGCAGGCAGACTTCGCGAGGACAGCGTTTACGATTATAAATTTATCGGTCTTTCCCACAACACCCTGCGCGGTGCGGCAGGCGGCGCGGTGCTTTTGGCGGAATTGTTGGCGGCTAAAGGCTATATGGACTAAAAAAGTCACGTCTAAAAACGTGGCGGCATACAATAGAAACAGGGAGAATTATCAATATGAAAGGATTTTTTAAAGGTAGCGCAACGGCAATCATCACACCTTTCACCGATACGGCGGTGAACTACGACGTTCTCGATGAATTGATTGAATATCAAATTGCAGGCGGTACGGATGCCATTATCTTCCTCGGCACTACAGGCGAACCCTCCACAATGTCTTTCGCCGAAGAACATATCCTTATGGAACATGCCGTTAAAAAAGTGAATGGCAGAGCGAAAGTCATTTTTGGCTGTGGCAGTAACAACACCGCGGATGCCATCATGACAGCACAAAAGGCAGAAAGCTACGGTGCGGACGGTCTTTTGGCGGTTACCCCCTATTACAATAAGTGTACGCAAAACGGTTTGGTGGCGTATTATAAGGCGATTTGCGAATCGGTGTCTATCCCCGTTATCGCTTATAACGTTCCTGGCAGAACGGGCGTGGAAATCCAGCCTGCTACCATGGCGAAAATTGCGGAAATTCCCAACATCGCAGGTATCAAAGACGCAGGCGGCAACATGAGCAAAACCATGGAAACTTTCCGCCTTGTGCGCGAGAAATGCGACGTATATTCAGGCGAAGACGCTTTGAACTTGCCCATTCTTTTGTGCGGCGGCGCAGGCGTTATTTCCGTACTCTCCAATATCGTTCCTGCAAAAGTGAAAGAACTTTGCAATCTCGTTTTTGACGGCAAAATTGCAGAAGCGATTACCCTCAATGACAGCTTGCTTCCCCTTGCAAATGCTTGCTTTGTGGAAGTCAACCCTATCCCTGTAAAGGAAGCGATGAATATTCTTGGCTTTAACGCAGGCACCCCCCGCGCACCCTTGACAAAAATTGAGGATGCAAACCGTGAAAAACTCGTTACAGCTATGAAAAACTTTGGTTTGGAGTGTAAGGCGTAATGGAAAAAATCAGAGTTATTCTTTGCGGCGCGTGCGGTAAGATGGGCGGAAACGTGCTTTCACTCTTGGAAAACGACAGCGAAGCCATGGCTGTGTGCGGCGTGGATTTATTGCCAAAAGAAATTGGTATTCCCGTGTATAAGTCCTTTGCGGAAATCACGGAAAAAGCAGACGTCATCATCGATTTTTCTTCCCCTGTGGGCTTGCAAGAGCGTTTGGACTATGCAAAGCAGAATAAACTTGGCATTGTTTTGGCTTCGACGGGTTTCACGGCGGATGATTTAAAATTGGTGGAAGCCTATTCCAAGGACGTCGCGATTTTTAAAACGGCAAACCTTTCATTGGGTGTAAATTTGATGCAAGCCCTCATTAAAACGGCTGCGGAAGTGCTTGGCGATGCTTACGACGTGGAAATTGTCGAAAGACATCATAATTTAAAGAAAGATGCACCCAGCGGTACAGCTTTGATGCTCGCGGATACCATTAACGAAGCTTTTGACAATCAAAAGCGCATTGTAAACGGCAGAGAAGGCATTGTCGGCGCGCGTGAAAAGAGCGAAATCGGTATGCATGCCGTACGCGGCGGCACGATTGTAGGCGAACATGAAGTGATGTTTGCAGGTGAAGACGAAATTATCACCATCACCCATAGCGCAAGAAGTAAGCGTGTTTTTGCCGTTGGCGCAATCCGTGCGGCGAAGTTTTTACCTAAAAAGGTGGCAGGCATGTACGAGATGAAGCATCTTTTAGCCGAAGAAAACTAAAATTTTTCAATATAAATTTCAACACCCGAACCGAGCTGGTTCGGGTGTTATTTGTTGTGATAAATTATTCTATCTTTCCTGTCATTGCGAGCAAAACAAAGTGAAGCGTGGCAATCTCGTATAATTATTCGCCCTATTCTTTACGAGATTGCTTCGTCCTTACGTCCACGCAATAACAAACACAGTAAATAGCAAGCTATCGCAATAAAGCTCTTTTTCTCACAAATGCAGACTTTTGCAGACTTTTATAGACAACCTTTCGCTTTTACGAGCTCGATAAATACCTTTGCCGTAACGCAGGCATCGTCAAATGCCCTATGATGATTGAACGTGAAGCCGTAATAATCGGCTACGCTGTTTAATTTATAATTGGGCAAAAGTCCCCTTAAAACTTCTTGCGATAAATTCAGCGTATCGTATAATTTCTTATCGAACATATAGCCGTTCTGCTCGCCGTAATAGGAAACGAAACGATAGTCGAACATGACGTTATGCCCAACAAGACAAGCTCCGTCCGTGAATTTAAAGAAATCGGCAAGCACCTGCTCAATGGGCGGTGCGCCTATCAAATCTTCGTCCTTAATCCCCGTTAAATTGATAATTTCAGGCGAAAGACGCTCTTTACATTCCACAAAGGAAGAAAATTTCTCCGTCATTTCCCCATTCACCAATTTCACCGCGCCAATTTCAATGATTTTATCCATACGCCCCATGGCAGGATTGTTATTCAAACCCGTCGTTTCCAAGTCGAATACAACAAACGTACCCTTTTTCAAATCATCGGGTTTGTCTAAATTGTCAAAAAGCCCTGCTTGCGTATAATCGACGTAAGGCTCGGGGAACACTGTGTGATAAAATTTAGGCACGGGTTTGCCCTTTCTTGCCTCGGGTGTGAAGTCCGCGGGGGGCGCGCCGTAATTGATTTTTGCCGCTTTAAAGGACATCGAGCCTTTGTATTCCTCATTCGCGCCGATAATCATAATCTTATCGCCTGCCTTAATCTCACGCACCTTTTCCACCGTCGCCTTTTTCGGGAAATAGGTGCAACGAATCATGCCCGTACCGTCCGTCAGCGAGATAGAAAAACGGGTCTTTTCTACGTCCTCGCCCGTCTTTTCGTTGTGGCGGGTATAGGCTATCTCTTCAATAAAATTTACGTTACCGCAAATCGCATAAGTACCCTCTGCATTCAAGCAATCTGCCATGTAAATGGCTTTCGTGATGTATTCGTCCATGCCGTCAATCTTCCCATAATCACAAATAGGAAATTGACGGATTTCTATGGGTATCGTTTCCTCGTGCGTTTCCTCGGGGAGCTCGTCTAAAACGCTTTCATCGCGCTCCTTTTCCACGATACGGACGTTGCCGTAAAACGCACCGCAAAAAATACTGCCAAGATACGCACTCGTTTCGTCTAAAATTTTACCCGAACTAAACAGCGATTGTTCACCTGAAGCGATATCGACGTAGAAATGTGCGCCGCTTTGCAGCATCTCCACTTCAATATTTTTTTCTTCCAAAAATGCCGTCGCTGCAGGAAAACTTCTTTTTATATAATCGTATATTTTATTCTTGATAATGGCGGCATCAGGCACCCGTTTGACAATACGCACTTGCGCGGAAAAACCGCTCGGCAGATATTTTTGGGATATCGCTTGCGCTTGCTTCTCTTCCATCGCTGTGTACGTTTTATCGGTGACGAGGAAAAACTCCGCAATGCCACCTCTTTTATACACGGAAATACCGCACAGAATGGCATTTTTTAAACCACCCAGCGCGCGGATTTCTTCTAAATATTGTGCTAATTTATTCGCCATCTAACAACAACCTAACTTCCTTAATAAATTCTTCTTCCGCGTGCTCTGCCGATATTTTTTTATAGGGTTCGCCTTTTTTAAACAATAGACAAACACCATTGCCGCCCGCTATCCCCAAATCAGCGTCTTTTGCTTCGCCAGGTCCATTCACCACACAGCCCATCACAGCTATTTTTGCCTTTTTTCTATACGGCCGCACCGCTTCCGTCACCTTTTCCGCCAAAGCCATACTTTCCCACATACATCTTCCGCACGTCGGACAAGAAACTACTTCCACGTATTCCTCTTCCAAACCGCAAGCACGCAATATGTTCTGCGCCGCATACACCTCTCTCACGGGATCGTCCGTCAACGATACGCGAATGGTGTCACCAATGCCGTCCAACAGCAAACTGCCAATCCCCACCGCACTCTTAACAATGCCTGCCGCCGTCGTACCCGCTTCCGTCACACCTACGTGCAAAGGATAGTCGGTTTTTCTTGCCAGAAAGCGATACGCTCGCACCGTCAAAGGTACGTCCGAAGCTTTTACAGAGATTGCGATATCTGTCACACCGAATTTCTCTAAAATCCCGACGTTGTATAACGCGCTTTCCACGAGTGCTTCTGCGCTTCTGCCGTACTTTTCCAAGAAGTTCTTTTCAATGCTGCCCGTGTTTGCACCAACGCGCACGGGGATTCGGTGACGCTTGATGCAATCGGCTACATATTTAATTTCTTGCTCACCGCCAATATTACCAGGGTTAATACGCACTTTGTCCGCACCGTTTTCTATCGCCATGACGGCAAGCTTTGGAGAAAAATGTATATCCGCCACGAGCGGCGCGTGGATACGAGAAACGACCTCTTTCACCGCCAAAGCATCTGCTTCGTCCGCAACCGCCACACGTACGATTTCACAGCCTGCATTTTCAAGTGCAGTGATTTGCGCAACCGTCTTTTCCACGTCCGACGTTTTCGTCGTCGTCATCGATTGTATTCTTATCTTTTCGCCGCCGCCAAGCATTACGTTGCCGACGGTGATTTTTTTTGTTTGATACATGGCGTTTCTCCTTTTGTTTTCTCGCCAAAAAATGTTTTTACAGCGTTAATTTTTATCCTTTTTATCCGCTTTCATCATCTGTTTTAATTCGGCCATGAAAGAGGAAAGGTCTTTAAAGGAGCGGTATACGGACGCGTAACGGACGTAGGAAACCTCGTCCACCTTTTTTAAACGCTCCATCACCATTTCCCCAATCGCTTTCGTGGTAATCTCGCTTTCCATGCTGTTATACACTTGTTTGGAAATATCCGCCACCATATCGTCTATCACAGACATGGGCACGGGGCGTTTTTCGCAGGATTTGATAATGCCGTTACGGATTTTTTCCGCGTTGAAAGATTGGCGCGTACCATTATTCTTCACCACAAGCACGGGCGTCACTTCTATCGTTTCATACGTCGTAAATCTTCTGCCGCAACCCGTACATTCTCTTCTGCGGCGTATCGTTCTCCCATCGTCTGCCGAACGGGAATCCAAAACTTTGCTATCCGTACAATCACAATATAAACATTTCATAATCATTCTCCGTCTTTAATTCAACGCGTACATGGTATGTCTATTTAATAATTTCTCACGATAAATTGCGGTCTTTCAAAAGTATCGTCATAATAATATTGCCACGACTTGGGCGAGTAACGGAAATAGATATCGCCATCGTCCGTAGTGATTTTATATTCACCACGTTCAAAATCACATTCATCTGCCCAGAACTGCATCACTTCTTCTTCATCCGTTTCCATGTTGCAACGATAGAGCGTATAAGCATAACGACGTCCCCAACCACCATAGCTTTCCGCTATAATATAATAAGCATAATCTCCGCACTTCGCGCCGATTTTACGCGACACTTCTTCCTGTGTATTTGACGAGCGTTCGGCAACTTCAGCGTAAGTCAATTCTTTTGTTTCCTGCAATTCACCTGTATTCGGATTTAAAAAATAATAATATTCGTTTGTGCCACTCTTGCCTTGACAACCACCCTCACGAATAACCAATTCGTCTGCCTCAAAATACAAGGTACCATCATCAAAAAGATAATAGTTTGCAAAGCTCTCTTGTGCGTGCTCCCGAGTGAAATCATACACCAATTGCAGACTAACCCCCTCTTCCGACAGGTCAAACGTATATAATTTACAGACTACCGTACCGTAATAATAAGAGGTTATTTGCTCTGCTTTAGGCCAAAAAATATCCATCGTTACGTATGTATTTTCATACTTCACATTTTTTGGCGTCCCCACCAACAAATATTTTTCGTTTCGAATGTATTCCACGCCGCTATCATAGGCAACCAATTCAAATAACTGCTTATCTACAATCTCATAGAAATACAAACCACTATATTCGTTATTTTGATTTTTTATGGCAAACCAAAAACCTTCATTATTTACGTCTTTATAATATTGCACGTCATAATCGCGGAAATCGCCTGCAAAGGCAAACATAGCAACAGGTTCTTCCTGCTCCAACGCCGTATATACAAACGCACCGTCTTGCCAATCCACAAGATAGTCCCCTGCTTCTTTATAACCCAACATCCAATTATCGTCCTCGGAAAGTATTTCACCGTCATATTTCATACGCACCAGACGCCTATTATAATTGCTGTCATACATATTTAAAATAAGATAATCGGCTGTCATTTTATAGATGCTATCAACAGATAAATCTTCCGTTTCCCAAAAAAGCACTTCGGACGTTTGCTCCTTTATATCATAGCAAGCAAAGCAAGTTTTATATTCATACCAACTTTGTTCTGGCATTTCAAAAGACATCCGCAAACACAAATAAACATTATCATCCTTATATGCAAAATCTTGCACGTAATCCACCGCATATTCCTTGCTGTCGTTTTGCAGGCTTTCGATTAAGTATTCGCTCTCCTGACCTGTCGTTTTACTGCGTGAATTGGCATAATATATGTAATTCCCATCCCAATCAGCATACGAGTCGGGAGCCAAATCGTAGAGCGACGTACAAGACGTCATAAAACAGCACGTCAATAAAATGATTATCGTTAAAATAACGCTTATGTTTCGCTTTTTCATTCGTCTGCCTCCCCATCATTTATTTTATTCAACGCGTACATGGTATGCCTGTTTTTTAAATCAGTTCTTCTTTCCTTTGCGTTTTCTGATTTCTTTCACTTCGTTTTCATAGCCATTATTGCTTGGAATATAATAAATTTTATCCTTTAAAGTATCGGGCAAATATTGCTGTTCGACATACCCACCGTAATTGTGCGGATATTTATATTCCCTGCTATTCGCCTTATCCTCTTTACTGCCGAAACTGCTATCTTTTAAATAAGGCGGAATGTTATCGTCACGCGTATTTCTCGCATCCTCTACCGCCGCATACATCGCTTCCACTACCGAATTGCTCTTGTCCGCTTCACAGACGTAAACAATCGCTTCCGCCAAGGGAATACGCGCCTCGGGATAGCCGATTTTCTCCAAAGCATACATTGCTGACGTTGCAATTTGCAAAGCTCTGGGATCTGCCATGCCTACGTCTTCCGCCGAATGCACCACCAAACGGCGCGCCACCAACATGGGGTCGCAACCGCCCTCAATCAAACGCATTGCATAATACAATGCTGCATTCGCGTCACTACCACGCAACGACTTACAAAACGCCGAAAGAAAATCATAATAGGAATCGTTGCTGTAAGAAAGTGCTTTTCGTTGAATGGACTGCTCAGCATCCGCCAAAGTCACGTGTACCTTTCCCTCGCTATCTGGCGTGGAAGTCATTGCCGCGAGTTCTAAAGCGTTATAAGCCGAACGCAAATCTCCTGCCGCCATACGCGCGATATGTTCGATTGCGTCTGCATCTACGGTCAATTGCTGTTTTCCCAACCCCTTATGACGGTTTTTTATGGCTTTTTGCAACGCGCCAATGATATCTTCGTCAGTCAAATGCTTAAATTCAAATACACGACAGCGCGACACAATAGCCGGCGTCATGGAAGCATAAGGATTTTCCGTTGTCGAACCAATAAAAATAATCGTACCCTGTTCAATAGCAGGCAAGAGAGAATCGCTCTGCGTTTTATTGAAACGGTGACATTCATCCAACAGAAGATAGGTGCGCTTATTGTATAATTTCAAATTTTCGCGTGCCGTTTCCACTGCCTTTTTCACATCCGCGACACCTGCGTTTACGGCATTTAATTTAATAAACTCCCCGTCTGTTCGAAGGGCAATAATATTCGCAAGCGTTGTTTTTCCGCAACCAGGTGGCCCCCAAAAAATACAACTGCCCAAACGGTCTATCGCGATAGCGCGACGAAGCAACGAACCCTCTGCCACAATATGCTGCTGCCCAATAAATTCATCCAGTGTATTCGCACGCATACGTTCCGCCAAAGGTTTCGCCGTTTCTTCGTTTCTGTTGAAGTCAAATAAATCCATATCCTACCTGTCTGCTCAGTTTTCTATAATTTTCTTAATCTTTTCTACGTTTTCCTTACCCGATTCATAACCCTTTTCATAGGCAAAGTTCAGGTTTTTAAAGGTGTATTGGCTCATATCGCCAAGCGCAGGTTCTATCCACAAATCGATGATATCCTTGTTGTCCTCAAACTTACGTTTTGTAATGTAATTAGACATGATATCAATCGTTTCCAAAAGCACGTTAATCGTTCCCGGTGTATCTTCCTTGCAGTTTTGCGTGCCCAGTACGTCCACGCCGACCACGATATCCGCACCCATATTTTTCACCTGCACGCAAGGCACACGTTCGATAATCGCGCCATCCACAAGCCTCATGCCGTTTCTTTCCGAAGGACAGAATACAGACGGAATCGTGGACGAAGCCACAACTGCGTCCAATACGCTCCCCTCGGAAAATTCAACAACGCTCTGCGTCAACATATCCACCGCCACGCAATGAAAGGGAATTTTTAAATCGGAAAATTCCAAATCCCCAATGTGTTTTACCAAAAAATCACGTACTCTTTGCGGTGCAAATAAACCACCGCGTTGACGAGTCGGTTTGATGATATCAAAAAAGCGCAACGCCATGACCTTTTCGTGTAATTTGTTCAAGTCCATACCCGAAGCGTAGGCCGCACCCACAACCGACCCCATCGAACAGCCTGTAATATAATCTGGTTTAATGCCCTCTTCTTCCATTGCCTGCAAAAAACCAATATGCGCAATACCGCGAGCACCGCCCGCACCTAATGCAAATCCCAGTTTTTTAGACATTTCCTTTTTCCTCTTATTTTTTATAATTTTTCTCATATATGCCCCTTAATTTTATTATATGTATCTTAAAATAGGGCATACCATGTACGCGTTGAAACGTAAATTATAACATATTCTTTAATCGCGACTGTAAGCGCCAATCAATTTACATTCCAACGTATCTTTCTTAATAGCTTCCAACATTTCCTGCACTTCAGCAGTACCGATATCGCAATCTGCTTCAATAAAGAAACGATAATCACCTGGACGATTTTTAACGGGTCTGCTTTCGATTTTCGTCATGTTGATGCCGTGTTTTGCAATAATTTGCAACAATTCCACAAGACTGCCAGGTCTGTGCGGACAAACTGCAGACAAGAACACGCGCGCGCTGTGTGCTGGCAAGGCTTTCTCCCCTTTCTTGATTAATAAGAAATGGGTGAAATTGTGTTTTTCATCGGAAATACACTCTTCGCCAACCACAAAACCGCTGCGCAAATGAGCAGCATGTGCGCCCGCGATTGCCGCGCTCTTCCCCGAATCATCCTCCATTGCTTTCGTGATACCAAAAGCCGTAGATTCCGCTTCACGCAAGGATGCAAAAGGCATTTCTTTACTTAAAAACGCCGCGCACTGGTCGAGTGCTTGACGGTGGGAATACACTCTGCCGATTTGGGAAAGCGACACTCCTTCCTTATGGATTAAACGATGTTCGATGCGCAAAATGTATTCTTTTACAGCAAACAAGCCGTCCGTATCCTGCAACAAATCGAGATTTTGCGAAACTCCACCCTGCAACGTATTTTCAATTGGCAACGCTGCCGCGTCCACTTTCCCCGTTTCCACCGCAGCCAACACTTCAGGGAAATTGCGGAATGGGATGCATTCATCCCATTCGTTCGCTACCTTCTCGCCCTTTGATTCACTTTCTAAAAACGCCTTTGCAGCCAAGTGTGAATAGCTACCTTCCGGCCCTAAAAATGCAATTTTCATATTTACCTCTTCTTTTACTCACTTACATGCGTTTCTTACACCTGTTCAGCAATATTGCAAAGCAATCTTTCCGTATCTTCCCAGCCCAAACAAGGGTCTGTAATCGATTTACCAAACACTTCGTCGTGTGCCTGATTGCCTTCCACCAAAAAGCTTTCAATCATAAAGCCCTTTACTATCTTTTTAAACGCATCGTCAAAACGACGGTTTTGCATTACTTCTTCCGCAATACGAATTTGCTGTTTGAATTTCTTTGCGGAATTGGAGTGATTTGTATCTATGATGATCGCAGGGTTTTCTAATTTACTGCCGCGATACATTTCCTCAAGCTGCATCACCGTTTCATAATGGAAATTGGGCACATCTGCGCCTGAACCGTCCACACCACCACGCAAAATTGCATGTGCATACGGATTGCCGTCCGAGCTAACTTGATAGTTGCGATATTTAAAAATCTGCGGGCTTTGCGCTGCAAAAATCGAATTGACAAGTGCAATAATATTACCGCTCATGGGATTTTTTAAGCCCACGGGCGCGTCAACGCCGCTTGCAACCTGACGGTGGAGTTGGTCTTCCACACTACGCGCCCCCACTGCGTGATAGGAAAGAAGATCTTCTACATACGCCGTGTTTTCAGGATAGAGCATTTCGTCCGCCGACGTCAAACCCGATTCGTTGATTGCAGCAAGGTGCAACGCACGAATACTGCGAATACCGCGCACAATGTCCGCCGTTCCCTCAGGATCGGGCTGTAAAAACATACCTTTATAACCCACGCCTTTTGTTCTGGGTTTGTTCGTGTAAATACGAGGCACGATTACGAGTTTATCCTTGACTTTTTCGTTTAATTTCCCCAAACGGGAAATATATTCAAGCGTAGGCGCAGGCTCATGCGCAGAGCAAGGCCCCACTACCACGAGCATTTTATCGCTTCTGCCTGCGATAACGTCGCGAATTTCTTCATCACGTGCTTTCTTGATTTTCTTCATTTCTGGGCTCAAAGGTGATTCCGAAATAAATTCTTCGGGCTCTGGAATGAAATACTGCTTTTCCAACATAATTCAAAATCTCCTTTTTATAAAAATTCTACTTTTTTTCAATATATTTTCTTACATTGTCCGACACGTATTCGTCGATCGGTGTGCCAAATTTAAGGCTGTTTCGCACCATGGACGAACTGACGTGCAACAATTCCTGCGGACAAGGCAAATACACCGCCGTAATCGTCTTGTCCAATTTTTTGCTCGCGTAAAAATTCGCATTTTCAAAATCTAAATCTATACCGTTTCGAATTCCGCGAACGTAAATTTTCGTGTTTTCTTGCTTTAAAAGCTCCGCCACCGTACCATTAAATTGAATAATTTTAACGCGTGGTTCGTTTGCAAAATCCAAAGCAAGCATTTCCATGCGTTGTTCTATTGTAAAACAAGGCTGTTTGGACGGATTGACCAACAACGCCACCACCACTTCATCAAACAATACAAGACATTCCTCAATCAAGGCTTTGTGCCCAAGCGTAGGCGGATCAAACGTCCCAGCAAACACACATTTTCTATTTTCTACATTTTCCATACGTTAATTCTCCGCTCTTTCCTGCGCCTGCCGACGGAAGAAGGTGATATACGTTTTGCCGTACTTTCTCTCGTCATATTTTTCCAAACCCTCTATTTCTCCTTGGAACGGTCTGTCGCGTTCGTAAACGGCAATACCGTCTTTGGAAAGAAGTTGCTTTTCGGATATCTTCTTCAACGCCTTTTCGCCATAATCAAAACGGTAAGGGGGGTCAATCAAAATCAAATCAAACGCCCCTCTCACGCTTTCCAAACATACAAGATAATCATAATTGTACAGCTTGGCTTCCTCACCGTTTACAGGAATTTTCAGCGCCGCAAGATTCTTTTTTAAAATAGCAAGGCTTGCTTTTGCACAGTCGTTAAAAACCACCTCTTTGGCACCGCGAGATAAGCTCTCTAACCCCAATGCACCGCTACCGCAAAATAAATCCAGCACACGCGCACCGTACATTTTTAACGATAAAATATTAAAAAGCGATTCTTTGGCTCTGTCGGAAGTCGGGCGCACATCCTCGCCTGCAAACTCCGCCAAAACCCTGCTTCTATATTTTCCGCCGATAATTCTCATAGTTTCGCCTCGTCATTTTTTAACGCTTATAAATTTCAACGCGTACATGCCTGCCTTATTTACGTTTTTTAGGCTTTGTGCCAGGCAATGCGCCATAGTTGATTTTCTTTTCTTTATTCACCTCAGCAGCAGCTGCTCTATCTGCCATTTCCTGCTGACGAACCGCCTTATTTCTACGCGCGTACGCACCGATAATATAAAAGACGCCTGCAACAATAACGGGCAACAATCCCAAAAGCCCCGAAAGGAAATAATTGGCGTAAATGCCTGCATGGTTCATGCAATAAAAAGGCAAAACCGACCAACCAGAAAGGAAGAAACAAATCAACACCACAACCGCCAACGTGCCGCCGCTCATTTCACCGTCGATTTTATCCTGATTACAGCCGAAAATAATCGCTGTAACAATGGGCAAAACCGCCATAAAACCGCCAATAGCAAAGCCTTTCCAATCGCGATATTCTTTCGCTTCTTTATGAGAAGAAATCTTATAAGCCATGCCGTAAGATTCTGCCGTGGTACGTTTGATATTACCCGATACGAGCATTTCGTAATGTTGCCCTCCGCAAGCCCACATTATCAAAGCCGTGTATGCCAAAGCACCCACAGCACAGACAATCGTCCAAAGCAATTTTGTATTATCCCAAACGATTTTTTCGCCTTTAAGCGTCAACATCAACAAAATTGCGCTGGCACAACCATACATGAACAATGCAGGAATCGAGTCTTTAAACAATTCCCACGTTTGTCTGCCGATTTTTTTCAACGTTTTCTTTACTTCTGCCATTTTGTTCTCTCCAATTTTTCTTTCGTTTTACCTATCTTTTATTCCATAAATTATTTTTGAATATAAATAATACGCTTGTCCGTCACGAGCATATCTATTTTTTCGTCCCATTCTTCCACGGGTAAGTTTTTGCAAATTTGGAAATCGTAACAATACCCAATTCGTTTAGCTTTGGGTTGCTTGCGCAGATATCTATCATAATATCCACCGCCATAGCCCAAGCGATTCCCCTCTTCGTCCACCGCCAAGAGCGGCAACACGATTATATCCATTTTTCCGTGAAAAACTTGTCCAATGGGCTCACGAATACCGTATGCGGAAAGGGTAAAATCTTCCCCATATTCCACTGCTTGCATTTCCCCATTTTCAATACGAGGGCAATACACCGCGCACCCTTTCTCCAACAGGTATTCTATCAATCTATCCGTGGGGGCTTCCGAGGAAAAAGAAAGATAAATAAAAATGTTTCGCCTCGTACATGCCCCCTCCGTTTCATTAAAAACGGCTTTGAAAAAATTGTCAATCAACAACTTTTCTTTCACGTCACGGTTTTCATTTTGACCGCGCCGCTCTTTCATATACGCACGCAAATTTTCCTTTCTTTTACGTATCCCCTCGGGGGATAAATCCCGTTCTTCTTCGTCTACAAAACGCAATTTAGTCGTTATCATATACAAACTCCGCACGGCGGGTAGCCGCGCATAATACTTCGTGAATGATGGTATTGCAAGCCGCGGCGGTTATAGATGCGTCCGTTAAAATAGGTTGCCAATCGCCTCGACGTTTGCCAGTTGTCTGCAAACACACGTCCATACATAAATGATTGGCGTTTTTTTCGAAAGCAAAAATACCGTTTCGACTCTGCCGTAAAAATCCGTCCGCATAACCGAAACGACATACGGAAACGTGTTTCACACTTTCCAATTGCTCTATCGTTCTCTTTCAACTATACCCAACGGGATATAAGGATATTTTCCGTTTCGTCACAACCCTGCCATAGACCTCCATGCCTTTTTCCAGCTGTAATGAAGAAGCAATTGCAGGATTTATATCCGCCGCGCCGTCGGGAATATAGCCGTATAAACCCAACCCGATT
>SVHQ01000224.1 GCA_015055785.1 Clostridiales bacterium
CCGCGCAAGATATTTGACTCGCTTGCATTTTATAACGGCAGACTGCTATCGTTAATCGACAACCGTTAAAAGAAAACCTTACGAAAAAAGAAAAACGGTGGTATTTCGCAAGCGGATCAGCGCGAAAACCACCTTTTTTTCGGTCTTTAAGTCTGTCAAACGGGTAGATAAAAAGCGACGACACCAAAACCTAAGCGCCGCAGGCGCGCGCTCGTATAGTCAAGGTGTCGTCTTACACTCGTATAATGTAATTTGGTTTTATTTTACAGGTAAAAATTCAATTATATGGGTACAACTAAACTTTTAAAAAACTAAATGACATACGTATTGTTTGTGATAAGTTTTACTTAAACATTAGTTTTTTGTTTGATGTCCAATGACTTTTTGTATTCCGTCGGGGAGATGCCAAAATGGTATTTAAACGATTTGCTGAATGAATAAATGGAAGCGTAGTTAAGAGTTTCGGCGATTTTTGTGAGGGATAACTTTCCTTCATCAATAAGAAACTTAGCTCTTTCCAGCTTTTTGCTTGAAAGATAATCGAGGATGGTCATTTTCGTCGTTTGCTTAAAGACTTTGGAAAGATAGGAGTAGTTGTAATTGAAATAATCCGCAATATCGGAAAAGTTTTTGATGTGGAAAAGATTGGTATCAATATATCGCATAATCGAATAACACAATATTTCCTTTTTGCTTACGTTGGCAGGTAATACGTTTTGGGATTGATATAAAAAGCTGCGGCAGGTAAAAATTAAAATTTGATTAATAAGATACGCCATCATTTCTTCCTGCTTGTAGGATGCGGACATAAATTCCGATAGCAGCAGTTCGAGTAGAATTGATATATTGCGATCGCGGAATACCCGTTTTTCGGACTCATAAAAATCGTGCGTGATGTTTTTGAAGGGCGCGTTGAAAGACGTCCCATCCAAAATAAAGGACAGGAAAGAATATTTCAACGGAGCGTCACGGTCTGACTCAATCGTGTGAATATCGGCAGGGAAAGACAGGTAAATATCACCTTCGGACACTTCAACGTATTCCGTCTTACTGTTTGTGTAAATTTTCCCTTTCCCGTCCAAGATAACGGTGAGTTCGTACCAGTCGATATGCAAATGGGGGGAAATGTACGTATTTTGGTTACAGAATTTTTTCCCAATTTGGTACAAACGAATATCGTTGATGAGTTTTGGTTGGTCAATAAATTGAAAATCGATTAAATAATCTTGTTGGTCGGCTTTATTCATTATGATTTGATTATAACACAAAGGAAAGAAAATGTCAAAAAAATATTAATAAACAAGAAAAAAATCATAAAAAAACAAAAGAAAGTTAAAAAATGCGCCAATCGGGGATATTGCTAAGCAGGTATAGCGTGTGATAAACTATAAGTGGAAAAAATAAAAATAATGAAAGATTTAAAGAATGAAAGATTTAAAGGAATTATAGATTATGGTAAAAACAAGATACCCGATTACGGCTACTTTTATTGATGAAATTACATACGATATTCCTGCTTCCAATTGGACGAATGAGCAGTGGGCGCAGGATTTGGACAATATGAAAGAGGTTGGTATTGGCACCCTTGTGATTATGCGCAGCGTGTTTTACGATAAATGCATCTATCCCTCTAAAATTTTCCCCACTTTAAAAAAGGAAAACGAGGATTTTTTGGGGTTCATTTTAGAAGAAGCTGCAAAAAGAGATATGCAAGTCTTTGTAGGGTTGTATATCAGTAATTTGACTTGGAACGACGGGGACTATCAATTTGAAGTAGAACAAAATAAAAAGTTCTTAAAGGAATTTTTAGAACGCTATAAAAATATTTCCTCGTTTAAAGGTTGGTATATCCCGCAAGAGGGCGGCTCTAAGGCGTTCAATTTGAAAGAAACGACGGCTGCTATTGCGAAGCTTTGTAAAGAAGTTACGCCTGATAAACCGATTTTGATCAGTCCGTTTTTCAAAGGGCGCAACCACTCTCCTAATGATTTCTACACGCCTGAAGACACGGAAAAATTATGGATGGAAATTTTGTCGGAGGGCGGCAAATATATCGATTATTGCGCATTCCAAGACGGCACCGTGCCTCTTGACGAATACGCACAATATTTGGAAGCGATTAAGAGAGTTTGCGACTATTATGATATCGAGCTTTGGGCAAACGTGGAAACCTTTGAAAGAGACGTGCGTCAGATGTATTTCCCCATTCCTTTCGACGTTTTGCGTCGCAAGATTGAAATTGCAGAAAAATATGTGGAAAAATGCATCACGTTTGAATTTTCCCATTTCTTAAGCCCACAGTCGATTTTCCCTTCTGCAAAAAATTTGAATACGCTGTATCGTAACTATTACGAAAAAAAGTAAATGAATTATAGGTGCAGAATGAAAAATTTAGCGAATTACAAAGCATTATTTGAAAAAGAACTGTTTGAAAACGTTATTCCGTTTTGGACAAAAAATGCGCTCGACGAGGTAAACGGCGGTATTTATAATTCCTTGGACAGAAACGGGGAAATCTATTCCACCGATAAAAGCGTTTGGATGCAGGGGCGCGCGGCGTATATGTTTTCTTACGTATACAACAGCTTAAAGAAAGAACCTCAATATCTTACGATTGCAAAATCTTGCTTGGATTTTTTGGAAACGCATTGTATCGACGAGGACAAGCGTATGTATTTCTCCGTAACGAAAGAGGGTTTGCCTCTTCGCAAGCGTAGATACTGGTTCTCGGAGTCCTTTTACATAATTGCTTGCGCGGAATATTTCAAAGCAACAGGCGAGAAAAAATACCTCGAAACGGCAAAATGGTATTACGATTTTATTTGGTCAATTAATGAAAATGCT
>SVHQ01000225.1 GCA_015055785.1 Clostridiales bacterium
AATAATAGGTGATATGGCCCGTTGGTCAAGCGGTTAAGACACCACCCTTTCACGGTGGTAACATGGGTTCGAGTCCCGTACGGGTCACCAGTAACAACCTAAATCGAACCCCTCAATTAGAGGGTGGACGATTTGGGTTGTTTCATTTTTTTAAATGCTTTTTAAGGCGTTTCCTTTTAGCTTGGGAACGCTTTTCTTTTTGTCTTGAATAAATACCTGCCCTATATAAAATCACGCTAAAAACGGCGGTTTATGCCGCGAAAGACTCTTGACAGGAGAAAGGAGTGTGTTAGGCTGTTCCTGCCAAAGGCAACAAAAAAGCCCCCACGGGGCGTTGGTAGTTGGCTCTTTTAAGCCTTTACAACGCACTCCGCAGAGGCTCTTGTCAAGAGTACCGTGGAATAAATAGCCGTTTTAGTATTATACACTCATAATTAAGCGTATTTTACCGATTATCGGGTATTGTGCATAATTGACAATTACAGGAATACTACGTAATTTCAAGACAAACTTCTCGTCCTACGAATATCTGTTTACGCAAACGAAGACGACGGCACAGAGTTTGTATGAGTACGATATCAATAAATACACCGCAACCGAATGGGATGCAATTCAAGCGATTTTAGAGGGCGTTGGAGAAGAATAATGAAAAAAATTGCGAGTTTATTGATGGTTGCTTTGTTGGCTGGTTCTACGCTGACTGCATGTGGCGGTTCAGGCGGTGGTGGCAACGTTAATGGCGGTGTAAATCAACCGCAATTACAAGTAGCCACGTTGTGGAGCGCGGAAAACACGGTAAGCTATATGCGCGATAGCGAGATACCCGAAGGCGCAAAACTCGATTTGTCGATGGAGGCAATTAAAGGCGAAACGGAATCCGTGCAACTTATGATTACGGCAAAGGAAGAGGTGACTGCATTTAACGTTTCCGTGGGGGATTTGGTATCTGCTACGGGGGAAAAGATTGAAAAATCCAACGTTGAAGTTTTTGCGGAAAAATATATTGAAACAAAAGCACCGTCCGTGGACCGTCCTTTTACCGCAGATATGTTTTGACGTCAATGATTGATAAAAATATTGCGTTACGCGATAGCGGGGACGAAAAGACGGACCTTTTCAAAAAAGCGTATATTTACGCAGGAAATATAATTGACGAACCTGGCGATAAGCAGGCTGAGCAGGTAAAAGCTTGTGATAAAATCATTATCGACGCAAAGAACGCAGTAAAGGACTTGTTAGCGGATTATCCCGATTTGCAGGAGAGCTTACTTGCATTAAAGCACGTTGTTACAATTGTTCCAAGCGTAACGAGAGAGCTCTTTGAAGGGGATGATACAACGGGTGGTATTCAAACGTGGTGTCCGTACGTCAGCGAATTTCAATCGGAAAGTTACCTTGCATGGGTACAAGAACGTTTGAACGCTACGGGTAGAGTCAACGGAGAAGATTTTTGGTGGTACAACTGTATTAAACCTGAAAATCCTTTCCCGTCCTATCAGCTTGACGATAATTTGATTGCTTCGCGTGTGATGGAGTGGATGAAATACGACAAAAAGATTTCGGGGCATATCTATTGGGGGGTTAATTTCTGGTATAAATGTTTGAGCTATGATAACGGCGGTAAATACGTACACCGCGATATTTGGAACGACCCCAATACCTTTGAAACGGCAAACGGCGACGGTCATCTCATCTATCCAGGCGGCGATTATGCGTTGAAAACGCCAATTTCCACGTTGAGATTGGAATCAATTCGCGAAGGGAACGAAGATTACGAGTATTTGTGGTTGTTTGCGCAAAAGATAGAAGAACTGAACGCAAGCAAGGGAACGGATTTTGATAGCGACGCAATTCTTTCTAAGTTCTATACGAGAATTTATACGGGCGTAAAGCCTAAGACGGACGAGCAAGAATTCAAGGCAGTTCGCTCTGAATTATTGCAATTATTGGAAAAACTTTGTAACGATAAAGACGGCGCGATAGAGGCGCTGAACGCAATCTAAACAATGAAAATAAAGAAAAGGGGCAAAACTATGAAAAAGATAAAGACGTTACTTCTCGTTTCTATGTTGTCAATCACAGCGCTTGGTGTTGTGTCGTGTAAGAAAAAGGTCAATGACGGCATACAAGAAATTACTTTTGTGGAAGAATACGATATTCCTTCAATAAAGCTCGGTGTTGAATACGATTTCGAGCCTTATTTCACAAAACAAATCGGCGTTGAATACACCATGACGGCAATGTATTTGGACGACGATTTGAACGAAGTGCCTTTGGACGTAGACGGTTTCAAGTTTACACAAAATGAATTTGCCGACGTATTCGTAACGATTACGGCTACAAAAGGAAACGAAACCCGCTCGGGTGAAGTGCAAATTCCCGTAGATATGCGCTACGATAAAACGGACCATTGGGTAGTGGACAGTTTGTTTAGCGGTACGGGTATGACCAAAAAACTGAACTATTTGCCGCAGTACAGAACGTCGCTTGATTCACTCACGTCCGTTCGGTTTGCGTATAAGGGTTCAGCGGCGAAGGATAGCCCAATTTCGGCGATTCCGTTTATTGATTGGCCCAGCAACTCGAGATTGACGGTTGGGGATTGGTCGAATGCGGTTATTACCTTCGACGTATACAATTCTTCGGCGGATAATATTGTTTTCGGGTTCATTATGAAACATAGCAGCGGTATTTCGTACAGTTTTGACCAGTGCGAAAAGTTTGTATGCGAACCCAACCAATGGACGCATATTAGCTTGAACGTTAACGTAAGCGAAAGTACACATTACTGCGAGGACATCGGCAACGGATGGATTAGAGTTTA
>SVHQ01000226.1 GCA_015055785.1 Clostridiales bacterium
TGGTGTTTTCCTGAGGTGCCTGCGGATCTTCCACACGAAAAACTTCTTTTTGCGTTCTCTTAAACTCCGCAATTTTTCTCGCTGTTTCCCCGCTTCCGCCTTCAACAATCTCAATCCCTGCAAAACCTTCTTGCAGAGAAGCTCCGCTCAGATATTGCATACTAAGCTTTTCAATCATTTGCGGAATATCTGGTTCTACGTACTCATTTTTAACCGGAGCGCCTTTACGGCTTCTGGCAATGGGCGGCGTTTCCCCTGCTAATACGGAAACAATCGCATCAATCAACAACTCTTTTTTCATCGTCGTTGATTTTGCCACCCCGATATTTCTTCCGTAGGATCGCAATTGACCTATGCTTAATGTTCCCAAATACGCCTTGCAGGAATATTTAAACTCGCTTAACGATTTTCCGTTCATGCCTCGTTCATTCTCTCCATAAATATAATTTTTTCTTTCGTACGATTAATTTTCTCTTTTGTTAGACTTATTTCACCTTTTACGCGCAAAATATTCACTTCATCATACTGCAACAAGAATTTATCCGCTCCATCGATATCCAATTTACCATCTCCTGGACGATAATGCATAGGAATAACAATTTTAGGTTGAAGCATATCCACATACGCCATTGCTTGTTCGGCATCAACGGTGTACGTTCCGCCGATAGGCAGCAACAAAACGTCCACTTCGCCAAGTTTTTCACAAAATTCTTGCGTACAAACTTCTCCAATATCTCCTAAATGACAAAAAGAAATTTCATCAAATTCTAATTTATAAACGGTGTTTTTTCCGCGCAATTGCCCTTGCATAGGGTCATGCCAAGTTTTAATGCCCATGATACGCACACCGAAAGATTCACCCATGCCTTCGCCTTGTATCCACTCGGGCGAACCGCCAATTGCGCTAACGTTGTTATGATCGAAATGATCGTGGCTTACCGTCACAATATCCGCACGCAATTTAGCAGGCAACTCATATCCTACCCCTTGATAGGGGTCAGTAATTATTTTTATACCGCTACTTGTCGTTAATTGAAAACAAGAATGTCCTAAATACTGTATTTTCATCTTTTTCACCTTATCTATTCAATCGAGATAAAATACGCAACTTCATCTCCTGCTTTTCTTCCCCAAAAATCAAATCATAATGCAAAGAAAGCAATAAAGAATTACGGCTGATGGAATAAGAAACTTTATGCGCAAACACCTCTACGTCGCCTTCCGAACCCATAATCCCGATTCGACCTTTACAAAGTTGTTTTTCTCGTAATGGAAGAGATAACGTATAATCCCCTTTACGCTCTATTTGTGCGCTATTGTTTTCAACACTTAAATGAATAATCGCATCCGCTTCTTTATAGGAGATCTGCGCCGATAACGGCGTTAATTGCATCTTTCCTACTCTAAGAATACTGCTCTCTTCTCCATTTGCCACCGTTGTAATCGTCAGTCTACATTGCTCCATGCGCCATTTTCGCCTTTTTTCGACATTTTTCTTATTATAGCAAATATTTTTCAAAAAGTAAACACTATTGTTCAAATTTTGAAAAATAATCATCAATCGTTTCCACGTTTTATATTTTCGCGAATCAAACGTCCTTCACGCAATTCTTTCGCCAAAGCTTCTTCATCACTGTTAGCTATTGCATCGCGGTATGCGCTTAAATGCCCGATTAAGCCGTCCAATTCCTCTAAAATAAAGGAACGATTGTACATATATAACTCCGTCCACATTTTCTCGTCCACGCCGGCAATTCTCGTCATGTCTTGAAAACTTCCACCCGTGAACCCCTCACAATGCGGCACTTGCTCGCTTTTCACATACGCATTCGAAACAATATGCGCTAACTGTGAAGTTAAAGCTATTTTAGCGTCGTGTTCTTGGGCACTACATTCTACAATCTTACCAAATCGCATCGCCGATGCAAAACTTTTCACTTCTGCCAAGTCCTCTTCTTTGGTATGCTTGGATATTGCAATAATCAAATTGGCTTTATCGAACAAATCAGGTGAAGCGGAAGCAATGCCCGAAGTTTCCTTACCTGCCATGGGATGTAAGCCTACGTAACGATAATTTCTTTTTTTGGAATATACCATTTCTTCTACGGCACTTTTGACGCCGCAAATATCCATTACCAAGGCTCCGTCTTTAAATTCTGCATTGTCCAAGTAATCCAACGTAGCACGTGCTGGCACTGCAATGAATACCACGTCGTAATCGGAAAGTTTTTCTCCTTTCGCATGAATATAACCCATTTGCAAGGCGCAATTTATAGATTTTTCACCGCGTCCAAAACCGTCCACAACATAGCCTGCTTTCGTCAAGGCGGCACATATCGAACCACCTATAATACCCATACCGACTACTGCAATTTTTTTCATAATACGCTCCGAACTATTTTATTTCTTACATATTAGCACATTTTTTTGAAAAATTCAAGCATTATTCTAAATTTACGTTCTTTTCCATAAAAAAAGAAAGACGTTTTTACCGAGTCCCTACAAGGGATTTTTTCGGGAAGGCTGTCCTTTTTAAGAGTCAGGCGTGGCGTGATGCCACGCCTTTTCTCGTGCTATTTAATTTTCTTCATCCAATAAATCACCAAAATCGGGTAAATCTATTGCTCCAACTAAATTGTAGATGATTTCTACGGTATGAGTATAATGTCCGTCAACTTTTTGCTTTTCATAGATATAAACCTTGTCTATGTAAGCACGTAAGATTTCAGGTGTTAGTTCGTCAAAATCACTATACTTTTTAACGATAGCCATAAACCTTTGTATGTTATCATACGTGGTTTTGGCTTTTTCTATTT
>SVHQ01000019.1 GCA_015055785.1 Clostridiales bacterium
TTGCCCAATATTCCCCACTGCTGCCTCCCGTAGGAGTCTGGACCGTTTCTCAGTTCCAATGTGGCCGATCACCCTCTCAGGTCGGCTACCAATCGTCGGCTTGGTGAGCCGTTACCTCACCAACTACCTAATTGGACGCGAGCTCATCCATACCCGATAAATCTTTTACCTCAATGGGATGCCCCATCGTGGTCTTATGCGGTATTAGCAGTCGTTTCCAACTGTTATTCCCCTGGTATGGGCAGATTGCTCACGCGTTACTCACCCGTCCGCCACTCACTTATCCCCCGAAGGAAATAAGTTCGTTCGACTTGCATGTGTTAAGCATGCCGCCAGCGTTCATCCTGAGCCAGAATCAAACTCTTAAGTTTAATTGTTTAAAGTCGCTACCTTTCAGTAGCAACGGCTCTAACTTTGTTATCTCTTTGCTGACTTGCTTTCAAGGTTACTTAAATCTTACTTCAAGTTTCTTTGAAAAATTAACGGAAATTACCTTCTATTTGCATTGTGTCAAATAAAATCTCATTTCTTTCTTATTCCATTTTTAATCTGCTTTTGCCGAACTTCAGTTCGGGCTGCTCGCTTTCGCCGCGACAGCTTGTATATATTACCACAAACCTCTCGCCTTTGTCAAGCATTTTTTTCAACTTTTTAAAAGTTTTTTTAACTTTTTTAAAGTTTTTTTAACTTTTTTAAAGTTTTTTTTCTTTTTCTCGCTTGCTTTCAGCTTTTTCGCGCCTTCCGCGCTGACAGCTTGACTATATTACCACTTTATTTCGTCATTGTCAAACATTTTTCACTACTTTTTTTAACTTTTTTGAAAATTTTTGAAAAACCTTTAAAGCCCTTACAACAAAAGGGTTTTGAATGCACAAACTAATATTTAAAGACAAATTTCTTGACTTACACGCGCGCGCGTGATACAATATTATATATAATATACGCGAGGTTTACCATGTATAAAAAATTAAGAATAGCCTGCACCATTCTCTCCACGTTTTTTCTTGTTGCAATTTTCCCCGCAGGCGCAATTTGGGATTTTATGGGCTTTTTAGTTTGCGGCTTGGGCGCAGCTCTCTTTTTCGTCCTTATGCTTTTATTTAAACAAAGCCAATTAGCACAAGAAGAAAAGAACAGCGCTTTAATCAATGAAACAAAGGAAACAAACGAAGCCCCCGAGTGTGAAAACAAAGAAGAAACAAAAAATACCGACGACACAGCAAAAGAGGAATAAGCGGCTTTTTTATAAATTTTGTCATAATTAAGGTTGACAAAATCATATTTTTAATGTATAATAAAATTACAAAATTTTTTGACGGAGGCTCAATATGTTGGAATTTGATAAATGGTTTAACAAACAATCTACCCTCATCAAGGCTCTTTTGCTTCTTATCCCTGGCGTTAACTGGGTTTGCGAATGTCTTGTAAGATTGTCCGTTATGCTTAGAACAAAACAACCTGTACACATTATCGTGTTCGTATTGTTCATCGCAGTGGGCTGGGGCTGGTTCCTTGGTGCAATTGACTTTGTTTACATGTTGCTCAAAGGTCATCTTTTCCTTGCTGAATAATGACAAGAAACAAAAAAACTCGTCCTTTTATGAGGGCGAGTTCTTTTTGTTGTATTTGTAAGAAGTTTTCTTCTTATGTGCGATTTTTAAGAAGATATCTACTATAATGAAACTATGAAAATAGGCGAAAGAATTAAAGAATTAAGAATTGAAAAGGCACTTTCCCAAGCGGAACTGGCAAAAAACATCGGCGTCAGCCAAAAAGCGGTTGATTTTTGGGAACGTTCGGTGAACGAACCAAAGATAGGCTACGTCATGGCGCTGGTTGATTATTTTGACGTTTCCTTTGATGAATTTTTTGCTGATATTGATAAACCGCGCACAGATAATTAAAAGAGACAATTAAAAGAGATAGTTAAAACTCCCGTTTCGAAAAACGGGAGTTTTTGTTGTTTAAATTCTACCAAAATGTACGTTTTCAATTGTGATGCTAACAGGTTGGTAGCCGAGCGCCGCATTATCCTTGTCGATCAATTCATTAGAATCAAATCGAAGCACCATATCATTAAAAGTCATGTTGCCGTTTTCATCCACGGTGTATAAATCGGAAATGCTTACGTTAAACATAGCATGTTCAACGGCTTGGGGTTCTTCCAATTTCACCATTACATCTTTGTCATTCAAGATGTGTGCCGTCAGCAAATTGTTAGAAGCAAAGGTAAGCCCTACAAGGTCGTATCCATTCTTGTAAGCGATTTCGAATACGGAAGCCTTAATACGTACTTCATAACCAGTATTGCCTTCTTTTATATTGCTGGTGTATTCTATGTGTCCGTTTGATTTAAAGTTCAAAGCACTTCCGCCTTGCTCAACCTCCCACATATCCTGTCTTGCCGCAATATCCTTGATTGTGTAAAGCTGGTAATTTACAGTAACTTCACCCGTAAATTCATTGGTGTAGTAAATACAGAAACCGCTTTCAAGGTTTTCATGATAGGTGAACGCATACGAATAGGTACTACCGTCTTGACTCTCAACCCAACCTTCGTTAGGATCTACCGCAACAACCCCTGCCGTATTCCAGCCGTGACCATAAAGCAACGCGCCTGCCGTCAACGCTGCTTTCTGCGCGCTTGTTAACGTAATTTTACCGACAATTTCCGAATAACCTCTCGTATCCAACCAGAAACGCGCTTCCGATTGATTAGAATACAACTGAGCCTGTTTTTCACCCGTTTTTTCACCGTTTTGCTTTATATTTTCTTCAAAAATAGCCGTGTAGTGGGTCTCATTCGCGTGTTTAATTTTAAACTCGGTAAACGCATACTGTATTTTAATCCAAGCATCCGTAGGGAAATTAGCACCGACATAATTCAAAGCAATTCTAAATCCACTAGCTTCTGGATTACAATAAGTGAAGAAAGTTGTATACGATACTACGCTCCCATCTACGGTATTTTTTTCTACATTATCCGGCAAATTAACCATCTGCCCGTCAGGCGTACCATACGTAATCCCTGCTTTGCTTAAATCGAAATTCGCAGTCAAATACAAGGAAATGCTTTCATTCTGTGCCATAGCAGCAAAATCAAACACCGTATTCTTTTGCACGTTGGTTGCGTTTAATTTCGTCCAACCTTCCGTCTGCAATACTTCCGTTATTACTACGTCTCCATCACTCGCACCAGTTGCATCGAAATTATCCACGTAAATGCTGACGTCAATCGTACCCTTTGTCATCCCCTTAGGTAAGTCTTTATAGGAAATTTTGAAGCCTTCCTTAAACACAGCCGTTACCGTAATTGTTTGTTTATACTTTCCACTGCTTTCATCGCCTGGTGCAAAGTTTTCCCAAACTATATCTCCCTCATTATAACCAAACAAATACTTTAAACAAGAGAAATCCCAATCAGCAGAAACAGTCAACGAAATAGTCTTTTCGTTTTCCGTATCCAAAACAGGCATGGTGAATATCGTACCCACAACACCGGTGAGCCTTTCCACCTTTACGCCGTCATCGTCTAAAAATTCGCTAACCTCTATCCCTGCTTGATGCATTTGGGGAACAAACGCATAATATTCTACGGACGCGTCCTTTGCAAGCGTATAACGAAGCTGCATCGTACCAACGCAAGAATTTGTATCACCGACATTATCATCACGCCAATGGATATTAAACCCTTTCTCCATATACGCGTGCGAATAGGTTATTTCCGTCCACCAAATCGTCTTTTCGCCGTCTACCTTAATACTGTCTACACCTTTAAACTGGCGCATACCTGCCTTATAACCAGACCACTCATTATTACCATACCAGAATCCCTCAAAATCGAAATCGGCAGTAATTTCCACGGTGATGGTGTGATGGTCACGCATATTAATATTAAATTCTACGCCTGCTTTTGCGGTTTCGGCATCTTTCACTTGCAAAAATTCGTTAAAAATACCTTCACTATAAGGATAGCCCCAAGTATCTGCATGGATAGTTTCGTTGCCTGCGCTATCAAAGGTACTATGCTTATTTGCGCCTGAGTTTGCCAAAATTAACATAGCCGTACCAGGTTTTTCCAAGCCAAAGTGGAAAGCAGTATTCTCACCTAATTCCGCCGCTTTTCGCACTGTTTCTGGCATTACGCAAAGATGTGAAAAACCGTTCTCATCCACATGACAAGCCGTAAGTTCCTTATGATGTGCTTCGTCTACTCCCTTGAAATGGTAGAAGAAAGCCTTTGTGTTCTCCCCTTTTGTCAGATATTTAAACGCAAAGGACATAGATACACCTGCAGAAATATCGTATTCAATCGATGCTTTCGGTCTTTCAAAATAGGTGTTATCTTCCATCGTTTCAATAACGAGGTTACCATCCTTATACGCCGCATACGCGTTGGTGGTGGGAGTATTCACTTCTTGATTATTTACCGTTGTCTTTATAAATTTACCCCATGACGTCGTTTCAGAGCTTCTATACATTTTAATATTTGAAAGCTGCACCTTTGCCGTTGAGGATATTCCTTCCCCCCACAAAGATCTATATCCTCTAAACAACAAGGAATCACACGTGCCGTCGGCTTTTTTAAATACAGTCAAATCAATACGGTCTGTACGCGACAAACTTGCATTGGTTTTTTTATAAATTATCGAGGTTTTCTTTTCAACGTTGGCACTACCATTCACCGTTTCCAGTTTTGTAAGAGTACCAATACCACCGCTCACCGATACGTCGCATACCATGTGCGTATAGCCTTCATTCAACGCGTTCAGAATAAAGTCCCCAGAAAGCTCTAACGAACCGCCATTACTGGTAATTGTACCTTTCTCTTCATCAACCGTTAATTTACCATAACCAAACCAACCCACAAGCGTACCGATGAAATTTTGGCTTTGGTCGCCTTTTGATTCATAGTTTTTATCCTCGAATACTTGGTCGGAAATCGTACCTGCATTCAAAGTCGCTTCAATCTTTATCACACTGTTGTTTGCTTTTCCGCTAAGAGAAACTTCATATTTGCCTTCATTGTTTGGCGTTACGCTCTTACCGTCAACAGACACCGTTAACGTACCGTGAGAATACCCAACGTCGGGAATAATTTTAAAGAAGAACGACTCTGCACCATTCAAGGAAATATACGAAAGCTCTGCGCCCTGCTTCCCCTCAATCTCCATTGTACATCTCGTGCCGCTGAATTGAATATCACAATGGTCTTCATTGTAATAATAATTCAGCTCTGTTTTATGGTTTGCATACACGATATCATTCAAATGGGAACGAGCCCCGTCATACGTATAAAAATCATAGCCCTTTGGATCCGTATCCGAAACAGATACCGTATTCGCCGTATAGGTGGTTGTATTACCGCTTTCTGCCTTCGTGTATAACGGCACAGCAGGCATTGGTATAGTCTCCACGATTTCCTCTCTTCCTAAAGGATCCACTTTAATATGATTTACCGTATAGGTATATGTTCTATCGGGAATAGGCGTATTAGTACCAACATCCGTACACGTCGTATAATTGTCCTTAAGCCAAGTTTTTTGAGTGGAGTTAGGTGCTTTGTCAGAAGTATCCTGAATTGCGCGCTGTGCTACGTACACCATCGAACGCGCGTTTGATTCCTCTACTTCCGTCATGTAATATTGCACTGTTTTTTCTCCAGTTTTATTATCGATTTCGGTATACTCAATATACGCAACGCCGATAAATTCACGGGTAAGCTGATTTTTGGCAATATTGATAATCGAACAATACACTTCTTTTTCACGTGTATCGAAGTCCTCTTCAGGTAAATCTATATGATACCAACCGCTGATTTTCGTTAAACCCTCGGCAGGTTGCATTCTTCCGTCTATGTAATATTCGGGATTGCTGCCAAATATATTTTCTACGGTGATAGGGACGTTCTGATGATAATCATAGGGAATAATTAACATCCCATAGCCCACACTTATTCGTTTTGCCGTGGATTTCTCCATTTGCTCCAAGGTATTATAGACGTTTTTATTAATATACGCCGTAAAGCGCATACCGTTTCTACTCGTATTATCCTTTAAACGCACTGCCGCACCGTCTTTCATTTTTAAAGAGGATACGTCCAAATCACCTAAATAGGTATGAATAATCGGATTAGAAGTAGGTTCTTTTTGGGTTTCCCCTTCTATTTCTTCAACTTCCGTCTCTTCACTTTCGCTTTCCGTATTTTGTGTAAGCTCCGCCGTCTCCGCGTTTTCAGTCGTTTCCGCCATCGCAGGAATGGAAAGCGTTTTAAAAGCGCCCGACAAACAAATCACGCCCATCGTAGCCAATAAAATTGTTAATAAATTTCTCAATTTTTTCATTGTTTCGCCCTCCTATTTATTTTCCGACCAACCATCGTCGCCATAAGCTTTATCGCCGTCTATTTCCGCGTCGTTTTCCGGCAACGTCCGTACGAAGTTTTCCGTAAACAACATGAGTTTTAATGTAGGCATTTCATATACCTTCTCTTTCATATATGCCTCCTTTCGACTTTTTATATATTTTTTTTCTTAAGCTTACAATTATTCTTAAGCTTACAATTATATTTATAATATAATGAATTATATTATATTTCCAAAATTACAGTCCAATTATAGAACAACTCTTTTTTCTTGTCAATGATTTTCACTAAACTTTCATATAATTTTATTATTTTTTCTCTTCTTTTTATGGTAATTGTTTTGTTGCAGAAAAAACTTTTTTAATTTTTAGACAATTTTCTAACCTAAATTCATTTGAACGCAATAACTATACTCCCCCTTGCGTTACAAAAGCGTTACAAAATAAAAAACGAAAGGAAAATTCCTATCGCTTTTATTTATATTTTTAAAAGACCGAATAAATATCTACTGGCATAGCCAGTGATTTTTACTTTTCGAGGTGAATTATTCTATCAAGTGCTTTTCTTCTATGCTTTCCTCTATTTTTTATCCTCGGTTTTATCTTCAAACAAGGACAATTGCTCGTCGAAAATTTCTTGCGCACCAAACGCTTCCTGAATTCGAAGCAACGTTTCCGGCGATTGATAATCAATGTAAATTCTGCCCTTTTTGTCGTTCCCAATCAAGGAAACCTGCGTTCCCAACGCCGCGCGCATTCTTTCCACAAAAGCTTTTAATGCCTCGCTTTTTGCTGCATCTTTTTCTTCCTTTTGCTTTTTCAAGACTTCAGGCGGCGTCAAATAAGCTTTTACTGCGCGCTCCATATCTCTCACGGAAAAACCTCTTCGCAACGCTTCTTCCGCAAACGCGCGCTGTTTTTCCTGCGGCACTTTAATCAGCGTCCGCGCATGCCCAGGAGATAAACGCCCACTTTCAATCAATCCCACCACTTCTGGATGCAACGTCAAAAGGCGCAACGTGTTCGCTACGGCAGGTCGGGATTTTCCCACCATCGCCGCCACATCGTCCTGCGTCAAACCGTGTCGTTCGGTAAGCTTTCTCATCAAATACGCTTCTTCCAACGTAGTAAGTTTTTCATTCTTCAAGCGTTCTATAATAGAAAAAGCCGAAGCTTGTTTTTCGGTAAATTTATAAACACGAACGTTAAATTCGGTGATGCCTGCCGCTTTTGCCGCATGAAAATCACGCTCCGCTGCCAACAGTTTAAAACGTGCATTTCCCATTTCGTTTACGGAAAATTCAGGCACTGTGTTTAAAAGAAAGTACGCTTCACGGGTCTTCAATTCTTTTTTATCCCAATCCTCCGCGCTCGTTTCCGTCACAATTAAAGCCGCAGGAATTTTCTTGCTTTCATAGCGTACGTCCATCGCCTTTTTATGTATTCGTCGCATACCTGCCCCCTTCCTTTATAAAATTTATGCAAACAACGGAGCCGTTCATAAAACGACTCCGTTTCTTTTGTTACTCGTCTTTATTTTCCGTTTCTTCTGCCTTTTCACAGTCGACTGTTTCCATCGTTTCGGTCGCTTCAACCGTTTCTGCCGTTTCAACAGTTTCCTTTTCTTCGTCTGTTGCCTCGGCTTTTGTTTCCGCCTTACCTACCGCGAATGCAAAAGGATTGGATTTATGCGCCTCGGCGTTGCCGTCCATGAAATCGATGACTTCTTGATAGCTTGCGCCGCGCATCAACATTTTCACTTCTTCCGTGTAGATGGTTTCTTTTTCCACCAAAACGCGAGACATATTATCCAAAATCGAACGATTTTCTTTCAGCAAATTCACCGCTCTTTCATGCGCTTCGGAAATCAATCTGCGAATTTCTCCGTCAATCGTCGCCGCCGTTTCCTGCGAATAACCGCCACGACCTTGATGTCCGTATTCCATACCCATAAACACCGGCTGATCGGAATCGTACGCCACAAGACCAAGCTTATCGCTCATACCCCACTGCGTCACCATACGGCGCGCCAAATCGGAAACCACCTGCAAATCGTGACTCGCACCCGTCGTTACGTCTTTGATAACAAGCTCTTCCGCAACACGGCCGCCGAGGGTCATGCAAATTTGGTCGACTAATTTATTGTATGAAACGTCATTATCATCCGTATCAGGGCTCGTCATTGTATAGCCAGCCGCTCTGCCGCGAGGGATAATCGACACTTCGTGCACGGGATCGCAATTCTTACAAAGCTCCGCAAGCACTGCGTGCCCTGCTTCGTGGTATGCCGTACAACGCTTGTCGGCTTCGGTGACGATGCGGCTCTTTTTCTGCGGCCCCATCAACACTTTATTGATACCGTCGTATAATTCCAAATTACCAATCAACTTCTTTCCTGCACGCGCCGCCAAAATCGCCGCTTCGTTGAGGAGGTTTGCAAGCTCCGCACCAGAGAAACCAGCTGTGATTCTTGCAACCGTCTTGAAGTTTACGTCAGGTGCCATGGGCTTATTACGCGCATGCACCTTTAATATCTGTTCACGACCCTTCACGTCAGGAAGGTTCACGTGGATTTGTCTGTCGAAACGACCGGGACGAAGTAAAGCAGGGTCGAGAATGTCTGCACGGTTAGTTGCCGCCATGACAATAATACCTTCATTGCTTTCAAAGCCGTCCATCTGCACAAGAATTTGGTTGAGGGTCTGTTCGCGTTCGTCATGACCACCGCCAAGACCCGCACCTCTACGTCTGCCCACTGCGTCGATTTCGTCGATGAAAATGATACAAGGTTGGCTCTTTTTCGCCATGTCGAACAAATCACGCACACGTTTTGCACC
Source organism: Clostridiales bacterium (assembly GCA_015055785.1). The sequence goes on from SVHQ01000019.1 coordinate 9,201, forward strand.
GACACCGACGTACATTTCTACGAAATCGGAACCAGACACCGAGAAGAAAGGCACACCTGCTTCCCCTGCCACCGCCTTTGCAAACAAGGTCTTACCTGTTCCCGGAGGGCCTACAAGCAACACACCCGAGGGTATTCTTGCGCCGAGGTTGGAAAATTTCTTGGGAGCTTTGAGAAATTCAACAACTTCCTGCAATTCTTCCTTTTCTTCTTCCGCACCCGCTACGTCCGAGAAACGAACTTTAAGATTGTTCTGCACCTGCGTTTTAGATTTGTTAATGCTCATGTTGACGTTGCCTGCATTGCCTGCATTACGCATCATCAGCCAGAACATCAACGCAACCAACACAACACCGAACAAGGGGAATAAACTCGTCCAAATACTGCCTGCATTCGGGTCGGTAAATTGAATGTCGATTTTTCCTTGAAAGGTCTCTATGAGGGCTCTCACCGCTTCATAATCATAAAGACTGGGCGCAACGGCTGTGTATGATTTACTGCCGGAAACGACTTTACCGCTCGCATCAATGAGATACCCCGTCCAATTATAACCATCTACGTGAAGGCGGTTGATTTCACCGCTTGCTAACTTGGCCATAAACTGCGTGAAGCTGATTTCTTGTGCGCCGCCCACAACGTCGGAGAGCAGTATGCCCACAAGCACCACAGCCAACACGGCTACGATAATCCAAATAATTGTTTTTGTTTTCTTATTCAAGGTTTTTTGCTCCTTTTAATTTGCAATCGAAATACGAACGCTTGTTCTACAAAATAGTATGTGATTCAATATCTATTTATAAACGATTTGCGTATTTTCTAAACGATTTTTGTTTATCTTTTTTACGTTTTTTGTTAATGTTTCCTTATTTTACCATATCTACGCCATATTTTCAAGCGTTTCTTCTTCTAAAATATAAACATTTGCCAAATATTCACAATCCTAACACCATCGTGCCGTTGGATCCACTCTTTCTATCTTTCTTTACAGCTTGAATAGAAGCTTATTGTCATTGCGTTCAGCTTGCTATTTGGCGAAGCCAAACGAAACGAAGTGAAGTGGGCAATCTTCTATCAAATAACCAATTTTCAACGCGTACATGGTAGCCGTATTTTACGTTCAACGCATACCTGCCCCTACCATTTAATAAAAACCTGTCCCACAGCTTTTGCTCACGGACAGGTTTTATGTTATATAATGATTTTTACGATTTCTTTGCCTTCTTCTTCCACTTCCAAAAGGGTAATGGCACCGTTTTCTTTTTTATAGTCTTTGATAATTCTCGTTGCTTTTTTCATCATCACTTTCGCGTTTTTCTTTTGTTGCGCGTTCATATCTCGGCGAATCGCCCAACCAATCCATTTTAAAGAAAATTTCAGCGGCAGAAGTATTTTTAAATGAATTTTTTTGTGGTGGATCAAAATCTTCATTCTACCCACACCTCAACGATTTCTCCATCCTCGCCTTGCGCTTCCACCAATTTACCCATCACGCCCAGAGAAATCAAATCCATGATTTGCTGAAAATCCACCAATTGAAACGCCTTGGTTTTTCCGATAGATATCTGCCCTTGAATATTTTGGCTCATCAACAGCACTTCTATCAACGCAACAGGCAAATTTACATTTACCTTATTCACACCGTCGATAGCTCGAATTTTTAATAATTTCCCTTTTGTTCCCTGCGTTTCTGTAAGTTTGGTAACGGGTCCCTCGCCATCATCCAACAGCTCATCCACGCTCACACCCAACGTGCGTGCAATCACCTTTAAAAGGGTTACGTCGGGACAAGAATTGTCATTTTCCCACTTCGACACCGCCTGCGGCGACACCATACATACTTCTGCAAGTTGCTCCTGTGTAATGCCCTTCTCTTTACGAAGCGTTGCAATATTTTGACCGATTGTTTTCATTTGTTTTGTTTCCTCCAAAAATTTCTTGCCATTATTATACAGCAACAAATTTTCCAAAACCATATATCAACGGTTGCTTTTCCTCAACCATTCGTTGATTTTTCCCTCAACCAGCGGTTGTAAAACCTATTTTTGCTATTTACTCTAAAATATTGGAGGCATTGAACCCACATCGCAAGGAGCGTACAAGTAGTACGTGACAGAGGTGAACACCGTTGAGGGGTGAAGATACGCCCCTATACGTCGTTAAAAAGCTCGAATATTCTCCTCGCTCGTTTCAAGCGAAGTAAAACGATGGAGAGGGGTTGTAGATTTGTCCCGAACACGGAAGCTTCACCGATAGGAGCGTACAAGTAGTACGTGACAGAGGTGAACACCGTTGAGGGCCGAAGATACGCCCCTATACGTCGTTTTACCGACGACGGCGATTACCGCCAAACAATACCAACACCCACACGGCAAATCGCAAGAAATATACCAAAGAGGTAAGCAACGAAGCCACGTAGGTCATCGCGGCAGCACTGAGCATTTTATCTGCATAGGGCAATTCTTCCTGTGTCAAAATCCCCTCTTGCACCAACATTTTCTTTGCTCTGCGGCTGGCATCAAACTCTACAGGCAGCGTCACGAGCGCAAACAACGTGGACAACCCATATAAAGCCACCCCTGCTATTGCCAAATAATAACCGACGTTAGAATTTTGCGTCGTTGCAACAAATACATCCAAAATTAAACCCAAAAGCACCAAAGGCAACGCCAAACGGCTGCCAAAATTGGTAATCGGCACTAAAAAATTGCGGATTTTATAGGGGATATACCCTTTTTCTTTCTGCATCACATGCCCTACCTCGTGCGCCGCCACAGCTACAGCCGCCACCGATGCATCGCCGTAAACACTTTCGGAAAGGTTGACGATTTTCTTTGTAGGGTGGTAATGGTCGGTCAAAAATCCGCGTGCTTTCCCCACGGAAATATCGCGCACGCCATTGACGCGCAACAATCTCGACGCTGTGTCATATCCTGTCATGTACGAAGCCGTTGGCATCGCGCCGTAAGCTTTGTATGCGGAATGCACTTTCGCGCTTGCAGACGCCGCAAAAATACCGCATGCTATCATCAATATAAAAAATAACGTGGCATACGGGCCAAAATAAAAACCAAATAACATCTTTTTATCTCCTTTTTATTATCATACCCGTTTTTTTATATTTTCAATCATGCATAAAAGAACTGAATCTGTAAATTAAAGGTCTATTGCGAACGGATACAGCTCGGATTTAGAAACACCGCGGTCCTTTGCGGCGCGTTTTAAGGCTTCCTTTTTATCCAAACCTGCCGCCATGTAATGTTGGATATGCTCCTTTTCACTCAAAGCATTGAGTGGACTTTCTTTTTCTTTTGCGCCCTCAACAACCAGCACGTATTCACCGCGTTTTTCCCCTGCAAGACCTTCCGATAAAAGAAAGCTTTGCGTTTCTTCATGGATTTTCGTAATCTCGCGAACAGCCGCCGCTCTTCTCTCTCCAAACACCTCATACATGGCTTTGATATCCTTATCCACGTCCTGCGGCGCGGAGTGGAACGCCAACGTCAAATCAACGTCTTTATACTTTTCCAAAACCGACTTTTTTTCACCCGTTTTGGCAGGTAAAAAACCAATGAACGCAAACCTGTCTGCCGGTAATGCCGATAAAACGAGCGCCGCCACAAACGCACTCGCACCAGGAATTAACGTGTACGGCTCTCCTGCTTCGCGTAAAATTTGGCAGACAATATTCCCCGGGTCGGACACCACGGGCGTACCTGCGTCAGAAACCACGGCGACCTTTTCACCTCGCCTTGACGCTTCTAAAATCTTTGCCGCGGCTTCCGTTTCATTGAATTTATGACAGGCGTAAAGGGGCTTTTTAATTTCGTATGCGTTGAGCAGTTTTATCGTATGGCGAGTGTCCTCGCAAAAAATGACGTCTGCCTCTTTCAACGTTTCCAACGCACGCAACGTGATATCTTTTAAATTTCCAATCGGCGTCGCTACAAAGCTTACCATATCCTTTTCTCCTTATAAATTTATGTGCCAATTTGATGAGATTGCCACGCCTATTGCATAGGCTCGCAATGACAGAAAACATACTTTAATTATGTGTTTTACTCTGAAAAACGCGGAGATACAAGCCAGCGTTCCGCTGGACCACGTCTTTCTATCTTTCCGCGGAGCTTAGATAGAGACTCGGTTGATGTAGAACTTTCGTAAACAAAAGAACTTTTTATTTTTTCTGCGTTCCGCTGGACCATATCTTTCTATCTTTCCGCAGAGCTTGAATTTTTTCCTGCGTCGGAGTGTACAAGACGTACACGACCGCGTCACAACGGTGTATTGCGACGTGTTTTTCCTAAAAACGTGGAGATGCGAGCAGTTCAAGGAGCAGCGAAGGAGCGTACAAGTAGTACGTGACTAAGCCGCGACGAAGAAATGCGACGTATATACACGTTTTTACTCGTTATAAATCGTGGGGAATATCTCACTGCAAGCCTTCCCGCCTTTCACTCCCTCAATCATGACTAAATAGGGCTTCGTCCCATACCTGCCCCCCACAAATTGAATTTTTTTCACTTCTATATTCACCGCGTGGAGGGTGTAACAGACCTCGGGTAAACGGTCGGCACGATGCAACATACACAGCCTGCCGCCAAATTTTAAAGCATAGCTTGCCGCTTCGGCAATCTCCGCTAAGGTCAACGTGATTTCCTTTCGACAGATGGCTTTGTGGTATTCGTCATTATCAAACCCTACGCCTTTCTTTTCATAAGGGGGATTACAAAGCACCAAGGAAAAAGCTTCGTGATACTGCCGCATCGGTTTTTCGTACAAATCCTGCAATCGGCATTGTACGCTTTCAAAATTGTCAAAATTATTCCATTTCGCCGTTTTTTTAGACAATTCGGATAGTTCTTTCTGCATTTCAAAGAGCGTGTATTTTAAACCTTGCAGCCGCTCTTTGTTTAAAGCATGAAAATGAAAGGCTACTATGCCGCTTCCAGCGCAAAAATCCGCCACAACGTCACCTTTTTTCCCTTTTGCAAAACGGGAAAGCAAAACAGAATCGGAAGTGAAACGATATAAACGGGTGTCTTGCACGATTTTCAACCCATCGATAAGCATATCTTCCAACACTTCATATTCACCAAGCGTTACGCCGTTTTTTTCTTCTTTTTCGCTCGCTTTTTGCGTGATATTTTCGCCGTTCATATCCATCCTCCTTATTTTCTTTTTTTTCTTGCTATCAGTATACCAAGTATGCGTTGAAATGTCAAGCATTGTCATAAAAAAGGAGCATTTTCTCCCCTTGTTGCATACTTTTTTTACAATCACACACGCTGTTTTTGTGAATACTATGAATACTGCACAGAAAAATAAAAAACAAGAAAATTTAACAGAGAAATTAGAGGAGAATCTCGCACTCATCAAACACCTGCTCCCCTCAGAGGATATTTTACATTACGCTTTCAACACCGCCGATAACGTTGCTTGCGCCCTCGTTTACGCGGACGGAATGGTGAATAAACAGCTTCTTGGTGACCTTGTCGCACGACCTTTTTCAAAGCTTACCCTGCATGAAAAAGTAACCGAGCAAGACCCTCTTTCCGCACGCATAAAAATTATCGAACAAGCCGCGCTTTTTCCTGAATTAAAACAAAAAAGCGCATTCGAGGATATCACGAAAGAGGTGTTGGACGGAAATAGTTTGTTGCTTGTGGACGGCGTGAACGTCGGCTTTATCATCGGCGCAAAATTCCTGCCCGTCCGTGCTGTTATGGAACCCCCCACCGACGTGGCAATCAAAGGTCCGCGCGAGGGCTTTATTGAAGATATAAAAACAAATATGGCACTCGTTCGAAAACGTTTAAAAACCCCCGACTTGCGGTTTGAAACGTTGCGTGTGGGAAAGCGTTCGGATACGGCGGTCGTGCTTTGTTATTTGGAGGGAATTAGTGATGATGCAGTAAAAAAAGACGTCGCGGAAAAAATCCAAAAGATGAATATTGATAACGTGCCCGATTCCTCTTATATCGCAGGCTTGCTTTCGCCAAGACGCCACTCCCTTTTCCATAACGTTGGCACCACGGAAAAACCGGATATTTTCACCGCTAAAATTGCCGAGGGTAGAGTGGGAATTTTAGTGGACGGCTCTCCTATTGCGCTCACCGTACCCTTTTTATTAACAGAAACGTTGCAAAGCAGTGAAGATTATTTCATTTCCCCGTTCATGGCAACAATTTTTCGGTTTTTGCGATTATTTTCCTTATTTATCGCCATTTTTTTACCTGCTTTTTACGTTTCAGCACAGCTTTTTAAAATGCAATTATTTCCTCTTGGGCTCATGCTGACCATCGCGAGCAACGTGCAGGAATTACCCTTTTCCCCAAGCATTGAAATGTTTGTCGTTTTGCTTTTGCTTGAAATATTAAAAGAAGCGAGTATTCGAATGCCTAAATACGTGGGTATGTCCCTATCCGTCGTGGGCGCGCTGGTCTTGGGCGAAACGGCAGTTTCGGCAGGTTTTTTATCCACGCCAACTATTATCATCGTAGCATTTTCGGGAATTTGCCTTTACACCGTACCAAACTTTGTTGAAACGGGCAGCATCTTACGATGGCTTTTCCTGCTTTCCGCAGGCAGTATCGGTCCGTTCGGCGTGGTGTTATTGGCGGAAAGCA
>SVHQ01000020.1 GCA_015055785.1 Clostridiales bacterium
CAAAATCGCATTGTCATGTCCCATGGAGACGACGACCCCCTTTTCAACAAGCTTTTTCGTCAACTCTACACTGCCTTCAAGCTCGGGAGAAATCGTAATTTGACGAATAACGTCAGCGTTGTCAAGAATATATCCGTAATCATCTTCCGCGGGCACCTTTAGATATGCAGGCGCATGCGCGCCTTTGTTTTGAAAAGACAAATACGGACCTTCCAAATGTACGCCTAAAAGCTTTGCATGGTCACCTCTTTTTGCAACGACTTCACGTGCAACCGCGATGGTCTTTTCAATCGTTTCTTGCGGTGCGGTTACCGTTGACGCAACTGCGGACGTAATACCATTGTCGCTATGAAAACGTAAAATAGTTTCAAAGGCTTCCACCGTGTTGTCCATATAATCATAGCCATAACCGCCATGATTGTGAATATCGACAAAACCAGGCGTGAGATATTTACCCGACAGATCCAACACTTCATCATCGCATAAATCGTCTCCAATTTGTGAGATCCGACCATTTTGCACAAGAACATTCGCTTTAATAATTTCGTCCTTCAATATGACTGATGCATTTTTAATAAGCATATAATCACCCCTATTCTCATTCTCACAAAATTATTATATCACAGCTTTTTTCGCTTGTATTTAATATATCCCAATCACAAATTTAACATTTTTTTGCTTTACACGCCTAAATAATTGTCAAATAATGTTTTTTATGTTATACTATACCCACAATAAAACACTGCGGAGTTTATTATGATTAATAATAAATATCGGATTTCCTACAACAATCTCTTCATGTTAAACCCAAAACGTTGTAGAAATTATTTTTTAATTCAAGCAGGCGAATCCCTTTGCGCAAAAGATACGATTATCCCCGTCCATCAACAAAACTATTTCGAAATTACATACGTTGTTAGCGGAAAGGGAATTTCTTATACGAACGACATCCCCGTAGAAATCGGCAAGAATGATTGCTTTCTCTCTTTTCCAAACGAAACCCACAAAATCGTTTCCGACGAACAAGACCCATTGCGATTTATCTTTTTGGCATTTTATGCCAAACAAAAAACGCAGGGAAATACGCTGATTAATTATATAACGCAAGCCTGCCAAGCTCCCAACAATCGTAATTATCACATAGAAAGTCTGCACGCGCTTTGTTCAGGTATCTTAAAAGAACTTCGCGACGAAGATATGTACTCCGAACGCGCCATTGCGCTATTACTGGAACAAATATTAATTGAATGTTCTCGTAATATTTCTCAAAAGACAAAGAGCACCCCACAATCCGCCCCGACAAATGCAGCTATTTTAACCCATGATATTATTACGTATATCGATCAAAATATCTTCAAAATTAAGAAAATCAGCGACTTAGAAAACGTATTTTTTTACAATATTAACAATCTTTCGAAATATTTCCATTCGCAAATGGGTATCCCTTTGAATACGTATTTTATCAGCAAAAAAATGGAAGCCGCACTACAGTTATTACAAGCAGGAGAAAGTGTAACGCAGGTGAGCGATAAATTACAGTATTCTTCCATTCACGCCTTTTCAAGAGCGTATAAAAATTACTTCAACGAATCTCCATCCAAATCCCAAAAGAAGAACCCTAACGAATAATGCTATTAAATTCGCTTTTTTGTATACATTCATCCGTGCTTTGGAAGAATACCTTTGGTATTACAACAACGAGAGAATTTCTATCAAACTAAAAGGAATGAGCCCTGTACAGTACAGAACTCATTCGCAAATTTAATGTTTTTTTGTCTAAACTTTGGGGTTCACTTCAAAATCTTGGGGTTTTGTATATTTTTTACTCATAAATTATATATTAAGGTGACAATATTCTTCCAAAAAAGGCTTAGGAAACATTCCGCTTTTTCGTAAGTACTTTCCCCGAACATATCATCAGACAAAGCCTTGTCTACATATTTCCCAATAACACCTGCGCATTCTTTCGGCCCCGCAATTGTGCCCGTAGAAATAATGCGCGGCTGATTTTTAAAATATACCGTACTCATTCAACGCGTACATGCCCCCTTGTTTTTATAAAAATAGATAAATAATCCCCACAAGCGTGCCCGTCAAAACCCCGAACACAATAATCGGCCCTGCCACAATAAACATTTTCGCCGCCATGCCGTACACCAAGCCTTCCGTCTTAAATTCAATGGCTGGCGATGCAACGCTGTTTGCAAAGCCCGTAATTGGTACAATCGAACCAGCCCCTGCATTTCGCCCAATTCGGTCGTAAACGCCAAAGCCCGTCAACAACGTACCTAAAAAAATTAAAATAACGCTGACCGTCCCTGCCAATTCATCACCGCTAAGCCCCACTGCTTTTTCTAAAATTTCCCGAAGAAATTGTCCTATACAGCAAATGAAGCCCCCGACAATAAAAGCCCGAAAGCAATTTTTGAAATGCTTTGTAGGCGGGTCAAACGAATTGACGTAAGCAATATAATTTTTGTTATAATTTTCTCTATTTTTTCCCGTCATCGAATACCTGCCCCCCTCGTTTGATTATTTGGCTCTGTTTTTGGAAAGCACGTTTCACGTTCATCGCGCGTCTTTCCCTCTTCGTTGTAAATACGTATCCTTGCTTTTTTCATTTTTAAATCCGCCCCTTTTCTTTCTTAATTTGCCGATAATTTATTAAAAATATACTCCTGCTATAAAAAGTCTTTTTCTTTTATATAATTATGTAAAAATTTGTATTCTCTCCATTCCTTATTGACTTTTATACTATTTTATAGTATAATCCATATATAATAATGTAGAAAAAGCGAATGTGCAGAAATATTTCCCATACCCCTGCCCTCGCATTTTACGTAGGAGAATTTATGCAAAAATTAAAAACAAGAGCCACTACTTTTATTTGTAATATATTAATTTGTGTTCTTTCGCTGATATCCATTGGTTCCTATTTCCTCATGCCCTTGTGGCGTATCGAAGCACAATACCACATTGAAGAACAAGCCCTCGAACAGATGTTACAAGAAATGTTAGAGGAAAATGCAGACAAAAATGAAGAACTGCAAAAGGTGGACGTCGCCGAGCTTATCGACGAAGAAGGTTTGACTATCCCCCTCTCCATTTGTTTGGAAACGAAAGACGTGCTTTCCGCGCTCAGCAATAACAGAGCGGAAATCGCAAAAAAAATCATTGGGGACAACGTTGAACGGGTTGTGGATTCTTTCTCCGAGCCTTTGAATAAAATCGCCAAAGGTTTAACGAAAACCGTCACAAAACAAGCGTTACATACTGCAATAAACGAACAAATCGTCGGTGCGTTGACCGAAGAAAAATCAAATGAAGAATTGGATAGTTTGCTCACGGACGCGGGCATTACAGATGCTTATATTTCTGAACAAACGGACGCATTAGTGGAAAGTATTTTCACTGAAAACGCAACAGTTGACAGTATTTCCAATAAAGTTACCACCATCGTTTCAGAAGTCTTTGATAAATTATCGGCAAGCGATAACGAAGAATTTAAAGATTTACAATTGACCGACGAGAATAAAGCAGAAATCGAAAGCACCGTCTCCGACGTTCTTTCCAAAATTGCCAACGAGGACGGCACGATTAACGTAAACGATTTGATTGCAAAAGGTCTGCTTGCTTTGCTTAATGGCGAAGCCCCCTCCACGGATACATCCTCACCCTCTGCAAATGCAAACAACGGCGTTAAACCACTTAGCTCGTCCCAGCAAAATGACAATTCCTCTTCCGATGCAACGAGCGATGCTACGTCCGATGCCACAAACGGCGGCACAGACGGCGGCACAGACGGCGGCACAGACGGTAGCATGGAAGAAACCACCCCTCAAGAGGAACTGAAAATCATGTTGCGTGAGAAGGTGTTGGAAAAATTACCTGAGAATGCAGCACAACAAATTGCCAACATTTTGAAATACGTGAGTTATATTCTAATTTTCACCTTCCTTACGTGGCTTTACCTCATCGTAAAAATTCTCATCAAACTCACGGCATTGAACAACTCCATTACATTGAAGTTGCCTCTTTCCTTGGGTTGGCTGCCCTTCCTTGTGTTGTATGTATTGCCGACAACTCTGTTCTCGCTCGTTAAAAATCCACCCGACTTTATGCAAAATCTGTTGGGTGCAGATGCGATTGCCTCGATAACGGAAAAAACGAGCGGATTGCAAATTACGTTTTCTACAGGGGCTTGGGTTTCCTTTGCCGTTGCCGTATTCCTCTTCCTCTTCAATGCATTCTTCTATAAGCATCTCCGCAAACGCTTAAAGGCTGTAACAAACGGTGAAATCGCAAAAGTAGAAGAAAGCGAAACGGCTGTTGTAACACCCACTGTTACGCTGCCCACAACGGAACAAAAACCTGAAAACATTGATTTTACAAAAGGCGAAGAAGCTGTTTCCGAGCAAGAAAAAGAAAATTCTTCTGATGAACAAGCGGAAGAATTCAAAAACGAAAAAGAAAACCAATCGACAGCCACGGAAGAAGCAGAAAAAATAACTGACGAAAAAGCTGAATAGCACCTCTTAAAAGACGAAAACGCACCCTTATCGGTGCGTTTTTTGTTATACAAAGTTTTTTTTCTCATGTGGAACGGTAAAAACCTCTACGCCTTGTTTCAATCAAATGATATTCATGCACGTTTTCAAAATCAATATACGAGGGACTATCAGGCGAAGCAAAAGAAATATTTCCCGATGCATCCGCAATCATACAATACCCCTCCGCGCAAAAAAGTATAGGTACGCCGTAGCAATACGCGCTCGCGCGGAGCAACACCCCTTGCAGAGAATCAAATATCTTACCAAACGGACAAACGATGAAATCACAGCCGCAAATAGCCAAAGATTTGATTACATCAGGGAAATGCATATCTTCCGCCACCACGACCCCCATTCGCCCCAGCCGCGTATCGTAAATGCGCAATGCCGCCCCACAGCTCACTTCCCCGTCCACAACGTTGAGCATATCCGACACTCCTTTCAAGCGTCCGTTTTCCGCTATGACCGCCGATTTCCTTTTATGACCGCGTGTATCCGTAATACAACCGCACACCACGACAGCTTTGTTTTCTTTAGAAAGGAGGGCTGCGTCCTCAAAAATTTTTGTTTCTCCTTTTAATTCTTTTTCGTAAGACACTTCCCCCATACCGCCAAAACCAAACAAGAAAACGTCTGTTTTTGCGCTAAGTTCCCCCTCTACTGCATTTTCTTTATTCTGCTGTTTTCGAAAAAAACTCAAGCTCCCATTCGTCACAAAACATATCCGCATTCCAAGCACGCCTCCCAACTTCTTTCTTTTTATTATATACTTTGACGCGATAAAAAGTGACACTTTTATTTTGCTGAAATGAATAGTATAAATCAAGCATTTTATGACAATAATTAAAAAAATAAAAACGAGGTGTAACAAATGTTTTGGATTGGACTGGGAATAGGTTTTTTTCTGGGCGGTAATTTCGGTGTACTCATTATGGCACTTTTTAAAATTAATAAAAATTAAATCGGCGGGAAATTCCTGCCGATTTTATCTTTTTGTTGTTTATTCGTATTTTTTAACAATATCTTGCATTTCCTTTAAATGCGCTACCATATCTCTCGCCAAAACCAAGTGTGCTCTTGCACGTGCAAGGTTTTGCTCGGGATAATGGATTTTGAAATATTTATCGCCATTGATATAGTCGGTGAGGAAACGCACACCGCATTCTACTGTCATAGCAATTGCACCAAGTGCCAAAGAATCCTTTTCCGCCTGCGTGATATTATTTCCAATCGTGCCGACAAAACCGCGTGTGAACGCTTCGTATTTTTCCATATCCACGGCTACTTTTGCAAGGTCTTGTTCGTCCTCTTCACCCGTAGATGCCGCAATACGAATGGCATCGCCGAAATCGAACGCTACAAGCCCAGGCATAACCGTATCTAAATCGATTACCGATAAATGCTCATACGTCTTTGCATCGAAAAGAATATTACTCGTTTTGGTATCGTTATGCGTTACACGCAAAGGCAAAATGCCTTCACGCTGCATACGATAAGGTTTCGTAGCAATCTCCTCAAGCTGCATATATCCTTCAATTTCTTCTTGTACCTGCGCCGCCCTACCCGATTCATTCATGGAAATTGCGTCCTTGAACGCATCATAACGACGAATGGTGTTATGGAAATGCGGGATAACAATGCTCAATTTTTCCACGGGATAATCGGCAAGATACAGCTGGAATTCCCCAAAAGCTTTGCCCGATTCTTCGATAACTTTTAAATTATCCGTTTTCGTAAAGCAAATAGAATCGTCTATATAACGGCAACAACGCCAAAAACCGCCGTCTTCCGTAAACGTATAGTATTGCCCCTCTTTCGTCGTGGAATAATGCAATACGTTTCGCTTTGCCGTTGCTTGTTTCTGCTTAATTTTTGCGCGGATAAACTCGGTTACGGAAGAAATATTATCCATTACGCTAACAGGGTCTTTAAAAACGTAGGTATTCACCTTTTGCAGGATATAATCCTTTATTTCACCATCACGGAAGAAATATACGCGATAAGTCGTGTTGATGTGACCGCTGTTTACGATTTCATAACTACGGTATTCGCCTCTTAAGCAAAATATATTGCAAACTTCCCTAATCCGTTTTTCTTCATTCATACTGTTTATTTCCCCTTTTTTTCACAATTACCCTTGCGGATATTCATAGGTATGCGTATTCCTCTTTTTTTGTCCCCTAACAATACCATTTTATTTTACAACTACACGCTATTTCAATTATAGCACACAAAACAGAAAAAGTCAAGTGGGAAACAATATTTCTTTATTTTATCCTTTTCATTTTGTGTCTTTTATACACTACAAGTGTATATACACGTAGAAAAAGATAAAAATATTGGACTTTTTGTCGCTTTTTTACTTTTATTACGTTGCATAAAAAACGGACAATGATAAATACTTTTTTTATGTGGAAATTATTTAAAAACAGTTTGATAGCTTTATATATTTTTTCTTCTCTTTCTTCCCCTTTGCTGTTAAGCGGTTGCCAAAAAGCGTCTAAAAACTACGTTTTACCGCCGTACGGTTTGTTGGAAGAAAATTTCAATTTCGATGAATCCGAGGATTTACAAAACCAACCAATCATTCAGCCACAAGAGGAAATTAAGGAAGAACTCTCCAATGGAAGCGTTTGGAATCTGGAAAACGTGGACGTTTCACACATCGACCCTACGAAAAAATTAATTTCTTTCACTTTCGACGATGCGCCGACAAGACGTTTGGAAAATCTGTTTGCCGTATTTGCGACATTTAACGAAAGCAATCCCGATTGCAAAGCCTCTGCTACTTATTTTTTTAACGGTATGCTCTTCGACAACGAAAATATACAGTTATTGCATACTGCCGTTATGCTGGGTTTTGAGCTGGGCAACCACACCTTTTCACATTACGATTTAACCACCTTAACGGAAACTTCGCTTTTACATGAAATCGACGAAACGGATAAAATTTTACAAAAAGCTGACGGGAAACGGTATCATTTGCTACGCGCGCCTTTTGGCCGACTGAATGATACCGTAAAAAAACTCGCGCCTACCCCTCTCATCGATTGGACAATTGATACGGTGGATTGGACGGGCGCAAGCACGGAAGATATTTGTCAAAAGGTACTTTACAACTGCTTTTCAGGCGCAATCGTGCTTTTCCATGACGGCTATCAAAACACAATCGATGCTGTAAAATACCTCTTGCCTACGTTAAAAGAAAAGGGCTATCAAGTGGTGAGCGTTTCCCAACTTGCAAAAATGCACAATTGCACACTTGAACGCGGAAAAGTGTATATTCGCGCACGAAAACAAACAAAATGAGAGCACCATGTACGCGTTGAACGCAAAAAGAGAGCCCACAAGAGCCCTCTTTTTTATTGGATATTCTTTTAGAATTTTTCCACCGTGTACATACGGAAGAAAGTTGAACAAGCGTCCACCCAATCGGAAACGCGTTTTGCTGAATCGGTGATGGGATTGACTTCATAATGCCCTACCGACAAACCATGCACACCTTCTGGATAGATATGTAATTCATAGGGAATATTTTGATTCGCCAACGCCAATGCATAACGAAGCGCATTGTCCGCAGGCACAACGTTATCCGTCGCTGTTGCCCAAATAAAGGCAGGAGGAGTATGTTCGCTTACGCTTTCATTCAAGTTGAGCGTTTTCAAAAGTTCCTCTTTCGCCTCATCCGTATAACCCTGCAACAAATTATCATACGAGCCGAAATGGCCATGCTTTTTAGAAATCACGGGATATCCCAAACCCACAGCCGTTGGTTTGCAATCCAGCTCTACGCCAATTTTTGAAGCCACGCATTGGTGTTCCACAGCAAGATTGGCAGTGAGATGCCCACCTGCCGAGAAACCTACGACAAATACTTCATCCTTATTCACGTTTAACGAATCAGCGTTCTTTTTTATGTAATCCACCGCCGAAGCCGCTTCTAAAAGCTGTTCGGGATAGCGAACGTCATCCTCCGCCGTTAAATATTTTAAAATGAATACTTGGAAACCCTTTGCGAAAAAAGCACTTGCAACAGGAACGCCCTCTCTTCTGCTCACCATGGCATAGCCGCCACCAGGAATTACAATGAGCGCAGGACGTTTCCAATTTTCCGCGCCTACGTCAAAGGGATTTTCGGAAACAAGACATTCTAACGTACCGCCTTGCAAGAAAGGATATTCTTTATGTAAGTCTACAGTAAAAAGTTTCATGATTGTATCATCCTCTTATATTTTATTGATTACTTTTCTTATGAGCTTTCGCCCTTGATTGCCTGATGGCAATATTAAGCGCAAAACTGTGTTTTGCTTTTCTTTGGGGCTACCTATGCGAGGGTTTCACCCTCAACCTCCCACAAGGGACAATGTCCCTTGACCCTTATCATAGTTTTCATCTAAACGATTATCTTAAGCGGAGTTAAACAGCGGAGATGCGAACAGTTCAAGGCATAGCAAGCACTCGCAAGGAGCGTACATGGACGTACGCGACTTAAGAGGCGCACAGCTATTACGCAGAAATGCGACGCATATACGTTGTTTAAGAGAAAAACTCGTTATAGATAGCCTTAATACAATCCGCGCAGTCTTCATTTTCCACGCCAACGATGATGTTCAACTCACTGGAGCCTTGGTCGATCATGTTGACGTTGATGCCTGCATCGGAAAGCGCTTTAAAAAGTCTTGCAGAAGTACCGACGTTTTTCGCCATACCGTGCCCTACCGTTGCCACCAACGCTATATTTTCATGTGTATAAAGTTTGTCGGGTTTTACAATCTCGTCGATTTCTTTAAGTAACAATTCTAAAACGCCGTTTTTTAAGTATTCATTGTCGATAACCAAAGACATGGTATCGATACCGGAAGGCAAATGCTCGAAAGAGATGCCATGTTTGCCGAGCACGGAAAGCACCTTTCCAACAAACCCGATTTCCGCGTTCATCATAGATTTTTCCAACGTAATCGCCGTAAAGCCTTTCTTGCCAGCAACCCCAGTTACGGCATTATCGCGCCAATCACGCGTGGAAGATTTTACGATATACGTACCTGCGTCATCAGGACGGAAGGTGTTGCAAATACGAATGGGAATACCCACGCTGCCTACAGGGAAAATCGATTCGCTATGCAATACGTTTGCACCCATATAGGACAATTCTCGAAGTTCGTGATAGGAAAGCTCCGTCATTAATTTGGGGGAATTTACAATACGGGGATCGCACGCATAGAAACCGCTAACATCCGTCCAATTTTCATACAACGAAGCCATTACCGATCTTGCCACAATCGAGCCGGAAATATCACCGCCGCCGCGAGAGAAAGTCTTGACTTTCCCGTTGACGTCCATGCCGTAAAACCCAGGAATTACCGCTCTTGGATACTTACTCAAAACTTCCGCGCCAAGCACAAACGTTTCCTCGCTGAGGGTGCCGTCCTCTTTAAAACGTACAAACTCGGTTGCATCTACGAAAGGTACGTCTAATACAGCCGCCATGATACGTGCAGCAAAATATTCACCGCGCGAAGCGCAATAATCACGCCCTGCACCGTTTAAAATTTCCTTTTCTACTTCGTCAAGTCCTGCTTTTGTATTCAAATCCTTGCCGATTTCTGTTTCGATGCTTAAAAAGCGGGTACGGATTTTTCCAAACACCGTCTGAAATTTTTCCATATCGCCGCTTTCAAAAGCGTCCGAACATTCATACAAAAGATCGGTCACCTTAATATCGCCGCTATATCTTTTACCAGGCGCAGAAACAACGACGTAACGACGGTCTTTATCCGAATTGATAATATTTGCGGCACGCAAAATTACATTTCCATCCGCCATGGACGTGCCGCCGAATTTGCAAACTTTTATACTACTCATAAACTCCTCTTTCCTCAAACTTTTACTCAACTCACTTTTGGATATTTTAGATATTCAACAAAATCACAACAAACAACGCCAATAAGAGTGAAATTGCTTTAATCCAGAATTTAGAAACGAATACGTCTTTTAAAAACTTTACAAACTTCATCTGTCTTACCTCCAATTGCTGTTATTGCGTTTTTTATCCGATAAAGGCATTTCCTGCCAATAATAATCGTCACGAAGGGCATTCATCAACATTTCATAATCGGCATAGCGCGTTACGTTGCCTTGTTTTACGATGGAAATAATACCCGTTTCTTCCGATACAACCAAGGAAATAACGTTTGCCACTTCCGTAATACCAATCGCCGCACGGTGACGCGTACCGTATTCTTTGGGATAGCTCGTCTTTTGCGTCAGGGGCAAGAAACAACCTGCCGCTTGAATTTTATGGCCGTGAATCACCAACGCACCGTCATGCAAAGGTGCTTTCGGGAAAAACACCCCCTCGATGAGCTGCGTGGAAATTTCCGCATCGATGGTGACGCCGCTTTGCAACACTTGCTTGGGCAAACTGCCTTTGGAGAGTACAATCAACGCACCAACGTTATTTTTCGACATATTTTGTAAAGCTTTGATAATGTTATCAATGCAACGTTCCGTGTCCGCCTGCGTACGGATTTCCGCACTATTTCCCGCAACCTTTTCTGCAATATGCTCACGGTTTTTATGCACATCCCAAAGACTCTTTTTGATTTCCACGTTGAAAAGAATCATCATGAACGCCGAAATCAACAAAATGAAGAAGAAAAACACCGTCTTTGTAATCAATACTTCATCCAATACGTGCCATACGCCGCCTACAAGGATAAGCACCCAATACACGAACATAAGCTTCGTCGCGTCATTGTCGCGCAATATTTTAGAAACGAGAAAAATCAGCGCAAAGAACAAAATAATCGCTGCAGCGTATATTACTTGGAAATTACCGAAAAAATTAATCGTTCCGTCTAATACCTTTTGCAACTGTTCTGCCGCTGTCAACAAGTTGAACACCATACGTTCCTCCGTCTATATTTTCATCTGTATAAAAGACTCTGCTATTCCCGTCTTTTATTCCCTATAAATATATTCTATATTTATCCGCACTATTATTATATATGATTTTCATCGAAAAATAAAGCGTTTTAAAAACATTTCCGTGTCTTTTAAAAAACTTTTCCCTATTTTTCAAGCTTTTTCGACTTTTTTCTGCTTTTTATTCGTCCTTTTTTAACTATTTCCCGAAAAACAAACGCGCCGTCACCATTTTCAATGCGGACGGCGGAGTCAATTCCCCGCATTTAATATCGCTAATCGCTCCGTATACCGCGTTATAGAGCAAAAGCAATTCCTCTTTGTTGAATTTTGCCGCCTGCTCGCGATTCTTTTTCGCTGCGTATTCTTTTATACCCAACGCCGCCGCCACTTCTTTATCGCTGCCTTTACATTGCGACGCCTCATACAAACCTTTAAAATAAGAAGCCAAAGCAGACAAAAGAGAGGTTTCATTAAACCCACGCGTGGATAAATCGGCAATAATTTTCATATATTCCGAATAATTTTTCCGCGCGAGCGCATTTGCCAATTCATAGATTTTATATTCGGAATCGGGATAAACCAATCCGTCCACCACTTCATCCGTCAACCTTTCCAGTCCCGTCGCTTTACAATAACCAAGCAACTTTTCCGTTTCCTTGGAAATTCGCGACATATCAAAGATGCAATAGGACGCCAATTTGCCGCACGTAATACCGTCTGCGTAGATACCCTCACGCTTGCAGGTGACGTATATCCATTTTTTTATCGTTTCCTCGTCCGAGCGCGCACAATCCACGTACGTGACGTTGGATTTTTTTGCAAGTGGCGCCGTACCTGCCTTGCCCTTACCGCCGTTTACGATAAGCAGAATACAATCCCGAGGCGGATTCTCAAAAAGCTCCTCTAAATAATGCTCAAACTCCTTTTCCGTAGGATAAAATTCTGAAACGCGAACAATACGCTTTTCGCTGAGGAAAGGAAAACAATTCACCGAATCTATCAGCGTTTTCAGTTTTTCTCCTTTCAGCGAAGCACCATCGTATGCGATATAATCCAAAGTGGGTTCTTGCAAAAAGCGCGATTTCAACAACGCTTCACCCTTTTCACGGAAATAGACCTCTTCCCCCTCAAAAAGATAAATCGGGCGCGCGCCGTTTTCATCGGTAAATTTTTTAAATTCCACGTATTTCATACGACAAACCTCCCCAAAAATCCTTTTACTATGCTCATTATATCACATTCTTTCTAAAAATGCAAGAAAATTACCTTTACGTCTTTGCCGTAAACACTTTTTTGCAATTTTATTTGCTTAGTGATTATTTATCAAAATTTTTTGATTTTTAAAAATTCAACGCGTACATGGTTGCCACAAATGCTAAAAAACAGCATATCGAGAGCGACCTTTTCACTCTCTTTGGCATATTCCATTTATCCGTCAAAAACACCCAACCGCCATAATAGCATATCATACTCCCAAAAGAAAGGCGTATGCCGTATAACGCAAACGTAGAAAAATCCATTCCCTCAAAGATTAACAAGGCAACATTCCACACCATTGAAGGCAAAGACAAAATAACCGAGCTCCACGCTAACGGCAAAATACTACCCAATAGCACAAACAGCAATAATGCGGAAAATATTGCGCTGATAAAAGGCACGAAAATGCCGTTTAACAGCAAACCCCACAAGGATAGATATTCAAAATTATATAAAAGCAAAGGCGACGTTGCAATTTGTGCCGCGAGAGAAACGCTCGCAAAAGAAACCATCGCACGCAACATTCTTCCGCCAACGCCAAGCGGCGCGGCATCCCCTTTTCTCGTGGGGTTAGAACGTGCGCGCTCGTTTAAGCGAAATAGCCGAACTGTCTTTTTCTTGATAAATTCTGCACCCTTTTCCATTACCAAACGTAAAGGTCTTGCAAACAAAGCGATTCCCAAACACGCCAAAAGACAGCTGAAAACCTACGGCAAAAAGCTCGGTTGGCTTTATAAGTAACACGAGGATTGCCGCCAAGCCCGTGGCTTGCAACATATCCGATTCCGTGCCTATCAATTTCGCCGCATAGGAAACCAAACACAAGGTCATCGCGCGCACAACGGACGAGGAAAATCCGCAAACGCCTGCATACAACACTAACAAAACCGCGACCATTAAAAAACGAACGGGTTTTGCAAGGGCTTTCAAGCGCTTCTTTTCCGTCAACCAAAGACAAAACCCATACAGCGCGCCCACGTGCAGACCAGAAACGGCAAATATATGCGCAATGCCGCCCATACGCACGTTTTCCAACAAACCTTTTTCTATCAGTGCAGTATCTCCCGTCAACACCGCAAGCGTCACACTCGCAGAAACGTTGTCCATGCCGATAAACAATCTTTCTTCCACCGCCGCGCGAATACGCAAAAATATATTGGAGGATTTACCAACCACCGCACAGCTTTCCACGTCCTCTACGAGAAACTGCACGTTATCGCCAATATCCTCCGCGCGAAAACCATAATCGTTGAAATACCCCGTTTCCGTTCGCACGTTTCCAAGCAATAAAATTTCATCACAAACGCCTATGTTTTTGCCAAAGGATAGGGGCATGTACGCGACGAGTTTACCCTTTTCGGCATTTTTGCCAATAAAAACGTCTTGTAAAACGAGCTTTACAGAGTAGTCGTATTCCGCCTTTTCCACGACAGTCCCCACCACGCTATACGCTCCATGATACCGTTTACAATCGGCATATTTATCCAGTGTAGCACCAAACGAAAAGCAACCCAGCATAAAAGATATCGCCAAAACCACAACAGCCGAAAACGTTATCAAGACTTTCTTCTTTTCCTTGCAAAAGAAAAGCGGCGCGACGAATATAGGAATTAAAAGAAGCATCCACCAAATAGAAAAATGATAAAAAGATAGGCATACGAAAATACAATACCAAAACAAAGAAAAATCGCCGTGAAAAACACTGGGCGGAAATTGAAAAGTTTATCCCCTTCCCTTTTAGGTATGTTCACAGCGATTTCTTGATAATTCATAACAATTTAATTATGCCAACGATATTCTATCGGATACAGAGCGCACAAACAAACCTTTGTCTTCGCCCAACGTAACGCAATCGTTTACATAGGAAACAAACTTATCCGAGGGTTTGGAAACGCGCAGCACTGTTGCGACAATTGTTTGCACTTCTTCCATATACAATGCCACCTTATCCTCCAAAGCACTGCGAACAATGGCAATAATTTCATAAGGTGTGTAATCAAATTCCTCGCGGCGTAAAGGCTCGCCCGTTTCCACGCGGTATCTTTCATAGCCTACATTTCTATCCGTTTTGCGATAGAACGCCATGCCGAATATCTTTTCATATTTAAAGCCGCAAAGCGCAATGAGTGCCTGCATTCTCGTTTCCACTTTAGCACCGTATTTGGTAATGCCGAGGCTGGTCAAACATCTTCTTACGAGGAAATCGAAAGAAATAGGTTCTTCCGCGGCAACAATCGTTTTCAAACGCTCGATAATTTCCTTATCGTTCTCACTCGAAGTAATGTACGTAACGTTTTCAAAACGTTCAGGAAGCGCCGCCACTTTATAGGGTTTCTTACAACGCGTAAGCTCTGCACCGCCGCGTTTTTCCGCACCCGTTAATTTATCCAGCAAATCCTTTATCTTCTTGATTTCACGTTTGGGATTGTTATAATAGTTGACCGAATACAAACGCGCTACGTTCCAATTGTTACGCTTGAGCGTTTGAATCTGCAAAATATTTCTGTCCTTTGTGGAGAAATTGTTGGGCGTATCGCACATAATCGCCAAAATGAAACGGTGTCTGTTGCGAGGATCAATAACGGCAACGTCAATCTTAAAGCCGGAAACCCCCACGTCATAACGGCATTCATAACCATACGAAGAAAGTTCTTCCGCGATATATTTCCCAAGTCCTACCTTTTTCGTCACGAGATTATTCGACGAAATTGCCAAGTTTGTTCTGCCCTTTTCTGCAAATTCAAGGAACGCCTTTAAGCCGGCAACGCCTTTCGAATTTGTTTTAGATAAATCAATCATCGCGCCTGTCATGGAAGTGAACACCACCATTTCTTCACGCGCACGCGATACGGCAACGTTGAGTCGGCGCCAACCACCCACTTGGTTTAAAGGCCCGAAATTCAACGAAACTCTGCCCGTCCTATCTGGCCCGTAACAAACAGAGA
>SVHQ01000227.1 GCA_015055785.1 Clostridiales bacterium
TAAACGCCCAAAAAGTACCTTCCATATTCTTCTCCTTGCGTATTATTTTGCCGTACTCAATAGTAGCATTATAACATATATGGAAATAATTTGCAATAGGTTTTTGAAAAAAATAAAAGCATCTAACGAACGACGCGCTCCGTTCGATAGATGCTCTCCCATTCCGACTAAAACGTTTCTATGACGTTCGCTACGGTACAAGGATTGTCCAAGCCGTGCAGATGATGGTCTGCGTCCTCTTTTACGAATACCTCGATGGGCAGACCGCATTGCCGATAATACATTTCAAGCACATAAAAAACGTAAAAATCCGTTAGCCAAGCCTGATTTTTACGGCGGTTTTTGGAAAAGAAAAAAGTCTTGAAACCTTCTATTTTTGTTCACAGGGACAAAAACTGGACACTGGGTAAAAACCGATACGGAACAGATGGGTTTAAGTAAAAAGTCATTACGGAAAAAAATTCCGTAATGACTCTTTCTACTATCCTATTTTTTGTTGTTAAGATTATTTCATAGATAAATCAAAAAGTGTCTTAACTTGTAAATTCGTCGCATTACCCGACAAAATCTTAACCGTTTTTTCACCTTTTTCCATATCGAAGAAATTATCCGATAAAATCAAATCGTCATTCTCATTGTAGATATAAACGTATCTTGCAAACGCTGATGCCTTTACCGTAATTTCATTGCCGTTTACGGAAAGCTCCAACTTGGGGTCAACAAAATGGAAATGCTTGGGCTTTGTAAATAATACCGTCCCGAAAGAAATCACCTTACCGTCCACAACGTAAGAGAAGGAAAGATAATTATTTTTCACGTCTGTTTTGTGGAAGTCGATTTCTTGTAAGCTTGCATAGGAAAGCGCTTCTACTTTCAAGCTCTCGTTACCCTTCTGCAATACCTGACCATCCGCCGAACACAAATTCCATTCCACAACCCCCTCAACGTCCTGCAAGGTATCGTTATTGACGAAAATCTGCGCCTTGGTTTCATAACCAAAATAACGCTCGGCATTGATATCCTTGCGCTTGGTATATTCCCCAACTTCCACACAGGAAATATGTATCGGCTCGAAGAAGCGTTTGGCTTCATAATGCAACGCCTTATACCTGCCATAGCCGTCAATGCTCGCCCAGCTTGCCACAGGCCAGCAATCGTTTAACTGCCAATACAATGCACCCATACATCTGCCGCGATTTCTACGCATATGCTCTACGCCGTATTTAATGGCTTCCGCTTGCAAAAGCTGCGAGGCGTACACCAAGTTTTCCATATTGTATGGATAAAGATAGGTTTGCGACAAATAGCTGAGAATTTTTCCGTTTGCTGAGCCGTTTCTTTGATGTATTTCCATCACCTCACTAAACGGATTTCTATCCTCGGGCAAAGTAATTTCTTCTATCGTCTTCATGGACGGGAAAGACTGGAAGCCGAACTCACTCAAAAATCTAAAGAAATGCTTTCTGTATTCGGTAAACGGGAGATTTCCGTGCCATACCTGCCAATAATGGGTATCCCCCACGTTTTCACTACTCGGCTCAACAAAGCCGCCGTGTGAAGAAGGCGACGACGTGACAAAGGAAATTTCAGGGCATTCTGCCTGCACAATTTCAGGGATAATCCCCTCAAATAATTCCAAATACCCTGCTCTTTCTTCTTCCGTCCACCAATTTTCAATCGCCGCTTGTTCTTCAATTTCATTGTTGCCAGAAATTACACCGATACAAGCATGATGGCGGAATCTTCTTACGTTTTGGACGATTTCCACCTTTACGTTATCGTAAAACTCCTGCGTCATCGGCATTGCCGAACAAGCGAACATTAAATCCATAAATACGATAATACCGAGTTCATCGCACAGCTCGAAGAAATAATCATGCGGGTAAAAACCGCCACCCCAAACACGAATGGAATTGAAGTTGGCAAAAATACAATCTTCCAACAGTTTCTTCGTTCTATCGCGGTTTATTCTGCTTAAAATATTGTCTTCGGGAATATAATCCGCGCCCATCGCAAAAATTTTAATACCGTTGATTTTATAGCAAAATTCTTCTCCCCATTCATCCTTTTCACGGCTGACAATAAGCGTTCTCAAACCGATTTTTTTCTCGTTCGTATCTACAATCTTTCCATCGAAAAGGCATTCGGTTACAACGCGATACAACGGCTGCTTCCCATAACCGTTCGGCCACCATAACTCAGGATTTTCAATCTCGATTTCCGTTCCGTTTTCAACACTTATCGTCAAACCGTTGGGAGCAATCACCTGAATCGTTACATCCGCAGGAATGCTCGTTTCCGCTTTTACAGAAACAAAAACCCTCCCCTCGTCGTGTCTTTGTAAAATACGCACGTCCGTAATGCGAGGTTGTTTGCCGTCAATGAGGTAAATATCCTTCCAAATCCCTGCGTCAGGCATGATTGGACCCCAATCCCAACCATGCATATAAAAGGCTTTTCTTAAATGGCTAAACCCAACCAAGGTCGCACCCGACCCATCTGCAAGCTCCTTTTCCGCGCGCTTTGCCTTGATGTAAGCATCCGCAGAGGAAAAAACCGCCTTGATTTCGTTTTTGCCGTCTACCAAATAAGGCGCAACTTCAAAATAATAAGCCCTATGCATATTGTCAGTATGCGCCAAGAATTTCCCGTTGATATATAAATCGCAAAGAGTGTCTAACCCCTCGCATACGAGCAAAATACTGTCCGACTTTTTCACGTATTCAAACTCTTTCGTGAAAGTAAAATCCTCGTCCATAATCGCCAAGGCATTTTTTTCGTT
>SVHQ01000021.1 GCA_015055785.1 Clostridiales bacterium
GAGCTTCTTGAAAACGCTTATGTTGACAAGGTTAAAGGTAAAATTCCCGAAGATATTTGCGTTATGTTAATAACGAGATATACAGACGAGAAGAAAACCTTAACGGCGGATATAGAAACGCTTAACGAAAGTCTTGCAAAAAGTAATCAAGTTGTTGCCGACGTGGACGAGTTTATAGCGAAGATAAAACGCTATTTAAACGTAAACGAATTAACGAGAGCAATGAGTGTTGAACTTATTGAACGAGTTATAATCGGTGCAACACCAAAAGACAAGAATACGCCAAGAAAAATACAAATCGTTTATAAAGTCGATTTAGTGTAAATTGAATAGAAAATAAAAAAGGCACGGTAGTTTATCATTTGTCCATAATGATAGACTACCGTGCTATACTTTACAAGTTCCTTCTAAAATTCTGTTTGCTTTGTAATAAAAAACTTGTTGATAATGAAGATGGGAAATGGTTGACTTTTGCTTGCGTAAGTATTATAATTATTTTGATAATGAACAAAACATTTTAAGAAAATAAGCCGTTATCGGCTTTGAAAGAAAAATATATTGGAATGTTATAATATCATAATAGTGAACTATATGTCAAGCGTTTTTGTTTGTATTTTTTTTGCAATTTATTGGAGGATTTTATGGATAAAATGATTTTAGAACAACAACTTTCCTTTTCAAAGAACATAGAAATTTGCAGAGAAGTGATTTTTGATTTACGATATTTGGACGTAACGAATTACATAGGTCTTGCGGAATCGACGATGATTTCGTATGATACGAGAGCTGTTTCGCCGTATATTACGGTAGCGAAAAAGATAGCCGATTTGTATTGTACGGATATAGAAAGATTGTGCGGAGACGATATAAATTTTGATATCGAAGAAATGCTATCTTTGCAAGCGGCGTTTATAAATCGATTGGGTGGAGTGGATATAAAGCCGCATAAAGAAAAAATACTTGCCATAGTGGACAAGCATTTGAGTTTATCTAAATATGAAGTATATCAACTTTTATCTGCAACTTTCCGTGAAATAATATCTGACGTGCATGATAGCGAAAAATACATAAAGATAGAAACGGACGAGAAAATCGTAGAAAGCTTCACGAAAAACTTCCACGACTTGCATACGTATGTAAAAATTAATTACCGAAAGCTTGGTAAAGCGATAGATATGTCGATAGGGAACTTGACGAGATTGGAAAAGGGGAACGAACCGATGTTATCTGCCGTGATAAAGCTTGCGGATTTCTTTGGTATATCCATAAATCAAATGTTTTTGGAAAAACCTAATTTTAATTATGAAAGGATACAGAACAGAATTGAAAGGAAGACTACTATTGCGAATAAGTCTGTCGCAATATCCGATAAAAAGATAAAGAAAGATGGGGCGTTAAGGAGCACGCTTCTTGATAAAGGTCAAGCGAAAAGGTTGGCGTTGAGATGGCTCAATAAAATCAATTAGATATTTTATAAAAAGTATGGAGCAGATGCTTTGTGATAAATCTTTTTTGGAAGATATTTTTTAATTTTCTCGTATAAAAAATAAATTGGAAAAATGTTACAAGTTATAATTTTTAAAAGAACATTGACAAATGGAAATGGGATGATATAAAATGAAGCATAGGTACTTGGTATAATTCAACTGACAATTATTGTCAATGCTATTGGATATATTTATAAAAATATAAAATTTTGAATAAACGATTTCACTTGACTTTATTTCCTATATCTCATATAATACAAACATATCAAACAATTCAAAGTGTACAATATGAGAGGTGTGTATGAATAATTTCAATAAACCGACGATATTTTGGTCTTGGAACAATGTGATAACGCCAGCGGAGGCGGTCAAACAGGTACATGCTTATGCTGAAGCAGGGGTAGGCGGAGTGTTTGTTCATGCTAGAAACGTTAGAATATCGTATCTTGGAACAGAGTGGTTTGAATGTTTCGACGCCGTGCTTCAAGAAGCGGAAAAAAGCGGTATTGACGTTTGGATTTATGATGAAAACGGTTGGCCGAGCGGCTTTGGGAACGGAGAAGTCAATTCTAAAGGAAAGGCGTTTCAAATGAAACGTCTGCGTGAAGTGGAGTCGGATTATCCTGAAATCATTTGTCGTGGCGGCGGAAAAAATATCGGGTTGATTGTTGAGGAAAATTACGTTGACCTATTAAATGAAGAAGTGGTGAAGTGCTTTATTGATAGCGTACACGAAAAATATCGTATGCGTTATGCACATCTCTTTGGGAATGTAATTAAGGGGATTTTTACGGATGAACCGCAGCTGGACAACGGCGGTTTTCCGTACAGCACCTGCTTGGATGATTTTTTTATGGAAAGATGCGGTTATCCTCTACGTGAAAATTTATGGAAACTGTTTATAGACGATCCGAAATATTCTGATTTTAAAAATGATTATTTTGCTTGTGTAGGAATCTTGATGCGCAGAAGTTTTACCCAACAAATAGAAGGTTGGTGTGAAAAAAATGGGTTAATTTTTACTGGGCATTTCCCTTGTGAAGAGAGTATATGCGCGCAACCGTCGGTGACGGGTGGGGTGCAAGGACATTATAAATATATGTCGCAGCCAGGGATAGATTTTCTTGGGCGGCGATATGCTCCTGCTTTGCTAATGAAACAACTTTGCTCGGTAAAAAATATATACGAAAAGTCGCGGGTTCTTACTGAAAGTTTTGCTGGGGTTGGGAATGGCGTTTCTTTTGACTCGCTATTGAAAATTTATGCGTATCAAGCGGTATTTGGGGTAAATTTTTTATGCATGCACCTTGGTGGGTATTCGCTGGGGGGGATAGGGAAACGGGATTATCCGCCGTCTTTTTCCTATCAACAGCCGTGGTGGGAGGATTTCAAGCTTTTTAATAGGGAAATAGAGAAAATGAATGCTTTTGTTTCCGAAGGTGTTGAAAATAATGACATATTGCTAATCAGTCCGTTGTCAACATCCGCTCTTTTTCGTTTATATTCGGAAAAACAAAGTCAATTTTCGGCGAATTATCGCCTTATAGTGGAAAACTTGATAGATAACTGTGTGTCTTTTGATATTTTCGATGAAGCCTTTTTAAAGGAAACGAAAATAGAGGGAGAGTATTTTACAGTCAATAACCGTAAATACTCTCGGGTAATTTTGCCTTCTTGTGCAACGATTTCAAGAGAACTTGCCCAAACACTGTCTGACTTTTCTAAAAAAGGGAAGTTGCTTGTTATCGGCGCACTCCCGTCCCTTATAGATGGCAGAAAAGAAAAAATGCCCACATTAAACTACGATTTTATCACAAACCGTTATGAAACATTAAAAAATTATTTGGAGGTGAGCGGGTATGAGAGAAAAATAGCCGTATTCTCCGAAATGGGAATGCCTGTAAAAGGTGTGATAGTGAGTAGATTTGAACAACCTAACGGCGATTTGCATTTGATGATTTTTAATAAAAATCACTATGCTTTACATAATTCCACCTTAAAAATAAACGGGGAATATTTTGTGGAAAGGATAGATGCTGATTTGCCGATGGTTTATCAGCAAACGGCTGGGAAGACTGTGATGCGGCTGAATCTTGAAAGCGGAGAATATGCTTTATTCCGTTGCGTGAAAGATGGTGGAGTGAAAAAGACACCGCTTGTTTATACGGGAGAATGCGTGTATTATCCGAAGGATAGAACGCAAGCCGAGGAAAACTATTTGGTGGTGGATAAAGCGTATTACAGTGGGGACGGCTTTAGTCGCTTGCACCGTATTGATTTGTTGAGAAAAGAAGTGGAAAAACTGGGTAAATTTTCCGTAAAATACGTTTTCGGCATCGAAAGAGTAGAAGGTATAAAGATGTTCGCAGAAACGCTTGGTGGGAGAATTTATATCAACGGAAAAACGCTTTCTGAAACTCCAACGTATCCTATCGATCATATGATTCCTTGTTATAACGTGGAAAACTATCTCGTAAGTGGTCCAAATGAAGTGGAAATCTTGTACGATATTCTTGCGGAAGAAATGGATGAAAAGGGGAAATTTGAAACGATTGCGAATAGCAGGGCGCATAAATTTGACCTTGAAAATCTTATTTTTACGGGGAGTTTTGACGTTTTGGCAAGCGGAAAAAGGGAAAATGGTGCGGACGGTACATACCGCATTAAAAGCCGTGAAGAGGAATATCCTTTCCAAGCGGTGGAAAGGGGAAGGGGTGAAAAGTATTTTTACCGTGGAAACACAAACTTTCACTTTGTGGTAAATATTCCTCAAACGGGGAAAAACTTTTTAAAATTAAACGGTTTTACAGGAACATTTGCAAAAATTTATATAAACGGGGACTTTCTTGGCAGTCTTATAAAGCAACCTTTTATGATTCCACTTGACGGATACTCTGGCAGTTGTACGGTTGTGGTGGAATCGATAGGTAGCAATCGAAATTTATTTGGACCTTTTCACAGTATGCGAGAAAACAATGTATTTGTGGGAAGGGATACGTTTGAGAATGCTTCGGCATCGTTTGAATATTACAATATAGAAAAAGCCAAGGGAAATTTGTCCGATTATTTATTTGAGGAAGCGAAGATAGATAGCGTTAAAATTATTTGTTACCAATAAAAAGAGCCCACTCCACAGGGATTGACGTTGCGGAGTGGGTTTATTTTTTACGAGAGAGAATTATTTTGTGGTATCGCCCTTTACGAAGTTTGCTTTTACGTATAATTTCTGTCGAATCATTTGAGGGTTGTCTAATTGTTCGAGAAGAGTTTGAATGGCAAGTTTACCGATTTCGAAACTGTTTTGGGATATGTGTGTGGGGATAGAAGTGAAATTAGAGCTGTAATTATTTGCCTGAATGTCGATATAGATGACTTCCATATCCTGCGGCGTGCGTATATTCAGCTGTTCCAACATTTTTTTCAGGCAGAAACCGCTGGTATAATCGGTGGCAAGGATGGCAGAAATGGCGGGGTGTGTCGCAAGGTATTCTTGAAATTCTCGTTGAGAAGCTTCGTCATCGCCGTTCGCGTTAAAAAGGTATTGTGTGAGGATATTGTGTTTTTGCAGGGTTTCAATATAATGTTCTCTGCGCTTTTTAATGGAGCTGGGGGTAAATTGGTTTGCACTGAAAAACAGAATGTCTTTATTCCCGTTTGCAATCAAGTGTTCGATGCTTTTTTCTACCATATCCTTATTGTCTGAAGTTACACAGGTGAAGTTTAAACCAGGTAAATCGCGGTCGGTGAGGATTACGGGGAACTTTTTAAGTGCGAGATTTAACAAAGAGTTGTTGTAATGATCGTTGTCCACAGGGTAAAGGATAAGCCCGTCGATGTTTTTTGCAAGCATATCTTGTATGTGGCGCTTTTCCAGCTCCTGTGACATTTCGGTATCCGCTACAATGTATTGGCAATTATTTGCCGATGAGATAATCCCCGATAAAATGTTCAGAGTGTGGGAACTGATGGAAGAAGGTAAAAGTACGCCGATGAGTTTTGTTGCGGAGGGCGCGCTTTGTGATGAAAGCAAAGGCTCTAACGTTTTAAGTGTAGCGGTTGGAGAAATGAAAGTGCCTTTACTTTTGATGCGAATGACAGCGCCTGTTTTATTGATTGCTTTAAAGGCGGTGGTAACCGTCATACGGCTGACGCCAAGGGCGGCGGAAATTTCCGCTTCTGTGGGCAACTTAAAGTTGGGGTTGCCAAGGTTTTTTTCAATAATTTTCACAATATATTGTATAGTTTTTTCATACAAATATTCGTTTTGTTGACTCATAATATTCGTTTAATCCATTTTTTTATAGATAATATATCATTTTTTTAAATATTTGTCAATTAAAAAGCCGCTTTGTTATGTAAATATTTTAATTTCAATACAAAACAAAATAATTTTTTTTAACTTTTTTTTAAAAACCTATTGACAAATAGATAAAAGTATGATACTATTTATGCACAAATAACAATACAAATAATACAAACAATACAAAAAGACGGAGGATTTCATAATGAAAAAGTTTGTAAGTAGTATTTTTGCAATTGCAATGGCTTTAGCGGTGACAACCAGTGCCACCTCTTGTATGCCTGGCGGTCAAACTGCGGGACCTATTGCCGGTGGTGACCTTGGATTGGATGAAAATTTTAAATGTACTATTACAGTGGACGGGGGAGGACAGTGGGCAAATTTCAATACCACAGACGATATGGTGGAAAGTGAAACAAATCCCTATCCGTACAACACTTTGGAAAAGCTTGCGGAAGAATATACAAAACTGCACCCTAACATTACTATTAAGTTAAATCGTCAGTCTTATAATGCGGATTTATCGACGATTCGCTCATTGCTGACAACGCAATCGGCTCCTGATATTGTTTATAATTCAACAACAACTCTTGCTGAGGATTGCAATAAAAATTATTATGCGGTGCTTGATGATTATTTACAAGCATCTAATCCTTACAGCAAAGAAGGGGAAAAAGGAAAGGAAAAATGGTTTGATATTTTCGGCAACGATTTGAAAAATACGGTAGACGGTCATTATTATTACGTTTGTATGGAACGCGGTGCGATGGGGATGATTTACAACAAGAGCTTTTTCACGCAGCACGGTATTGAAGAACCTGAAACGTATTCGCAGTTCCTTGCGGCAATTGAAGCGATTCATGCAGCTGATCCCAACGTAGTTCCTTATACCCCGAAAGGTCAAGAATTGGATATGATGTACGAAAGCACCATGTATATTGATATGATGAACGAGGTGGACGAAAATAAGGACGGTTGGGCAAATTCGTATGAAATGACGAAGGCTTATTATCAAAATATTTTTGATTTTGAGGACGAAAGATACCGTACGCTTATTAAATTATTGGAGGCGCGTTTGAAATATGCGGAAGACCCTAATAAAGTGACGGTTGTCGATTCTTTCCTGGCTGGGCAAACGATGATGTGCGAAGCTACGGGGAATGAAATTGCGCTTACGATGAAGTATGCACAAGAACGTGGGTTTGAAGCGGGTGTATTCCCTCTTCCTGCGTTGGATACGGCTTCTTATGAAGGTTTGGACATGTTTATGACCGATGGTGTAGGTGTGCGCAGAGGTTCGAGTGGTCTTTGTACGGCTTGGTATATCACCAATCACGCATTTAGTTCGAAAGATGGTGAACAAAATCGTAAAAAAATCAATGCTTGTGTAGATTTCCTTATGTTCCTTACTGCAAAAACGAATAACGACCGTATGATCAACGATAAGGGCGTTTCCGTCCCTCTTTCCGGGGCGACGAACGAAAAGACGAAAGCGTTTAAACCTCTTATCGACGTGTATATGGCGGATATGGCAGATGAAAATAAATGGAGTTGGGATACGTTCAATTCTCCCGCGACGATAGGGTTGTCTTTCTATAATGCTAGTATTAGAGGGAAAAACGATTACTTCTACGGTTCAAGTACGCCCAAGGCAAAAGGGGATATGGATATCCTTATTGCAGCGTTGAAAAACGGTATGGATAGTTCGGTTGAAAAACTTGTAAAAACGCATGGATGGGATACTTCGAAATGGTAAGAACTGCTTGTAAAAATAAGAAAATGGGAAAAGTCAATAAAAGACAGCGCCTTTTCAAATTTTTATTTGTGAAATACCAAATTCATGGATTGTTATGGGTCTTGCCTGCGGTGTTGATGTTGGCGTTCTTTTGCTACATCCCGCAGGTTTGGGCATTTGTTTATTCCTTTTCCGATTGGGGGATTTATTTAAATATTTCTTTCACGGGATTTGAGAATTATCTTCGTGCCTTTCAGGACACTGTATATTGGTCCTCGTATGGAAATGTATTGCTGTTCACTTTTTTCGGGGTTCTGTTTTCTAATATCGGTTGTATATTGTTGACGGAATTGATGTTTGCGTTAAAAATGGAAAAATTATCCGCATTTTATCGCTTTATGTTTTTGTTGCCTTCTATTGTTCCCGGTGTTGTTGGAACGTTGGTATGGTCAAAGGTGATTTTCTTGCCTGCAAGCGGGGTTCGTACAGGTGTTGCCAATGCGATATTGGGGCTATTTGGTATAGAAGGGTTGGATTGGTATTATTCCGCGGAAACGGTGAAGCTGACGTATATTTTGACGGGTTTTCCTTGGATGGGTGGTACGGGCTTTCTAATTTGCCTTGCTGCTTTGCAGGGTATCAATTCGGAGGTGATCGACGCGTCAAAAATCGATGGCTTTGGTATTATGCAAAGGGTGTTTCACATCGATATTCCATTGATTAAGCCGCAACTGAAATATTTTGTGGTGACAGGTATAATCGCTGGCATACAAAATTATGGTATGCAAGTAATTTTGGCGACAGATAATGCGATGGTGCCGGGGTATTATATTTACCTAACGGGTGTTTCTTATTCGGAATATGGATATGCCTGTGCGCTTGGTGTCATTATCTTTATCATCATATTGACGTTAACATTGACGACAAATAAGCTCATCAAAACGGAGGAGTTGTAAATGCATGGAAAACGTTGTAAGAAAGAAAAAAAAGATAAAAATTAGTCAGATAATTCTTGCGATTGTTATCGGAATACTGCTTTTTTTGGCGTTGTTTCAACTGTTGATTATGTTGATAAAATGTGTAAAGTCACCTTCGCAGGAAATCGCGGCGCCCTTTACCCTGACTTTTCCTTTTCGTTGGAAAAACTTTTCAGATATATGGAATAAAATTGATAAATCTTTTTTGAATACATTTATCATCGCCATTGGTACAACCTTCTTACTGCTGTTATTCTCTTCGTTTGCGTCCTATGGATTGACGAGGTATCGCATTCCTTGCAAACAATTTGTCGTCATGATGTTTTTGGCGGTAGTAATGGTGCCAGGCGTTTTGACGCTTATTCCTCAATATCAACTCGTAACGGTTACGTATGGACTTGCAAATAATTACTTGGGGGTTATTTTACCCGTTGTTGCAGGTCAATTGCCGATGGCAATCTTCCTATTAAACGGTTTTTTCGGTGGGATAGAGAAGGAAATATTTGAAGCAGGTACGATTGACGGGGCAAGCAACGCACGTATGTATTTTGCACTTGGTTTGCCTTTATCGATGCCGATTTTGATAACGCAGGGCTTAATGACTTTTATGGGTGCATACAACGATTATTTGTGGCCTTTGCTAATCCTTCGGGAGGAAAGTATGCGCACGACGGCAATTATGTTGGTGTATTGGACGGACGAACTGTATCGCACGACGATGAGCATGAACGTAGCGATTGCAGGATACGTACTTGCCAGTGTTCCGATGTTGATATTGTTTTCTATATGCTCCAAGCAGTTTGTGGCAGGGTTGACAAGCGGTGCAGTAAAAATGTAAAAAGGCGGAAAAGAGAATGAAAAAATTAACGTGTCAGTTACTTTCTTTGTTGTGTATAGGGTTGTTTTCCGGTTGTAGCTTTTTAGGACCAGGCGAAAGTGGAAGTGGTAGTGCAAGTGAAGACAAAACGCCGAGTTGGGTTGAAAAAACAAATGCCCCTGACGGATATACGGAGGCGCTTTTTGACCGTCGGTATAATTATGGTGTAAATATTTTAGGCCTTAATAATTATCACACAGTATTGCCGTGGGCGAAAATTTATCCTCATGGGGAACAGGAGTTAGACCCTTACTGGCGTCTTGCACAATGGGGGTATTACAATAACTACTTTTTGCAAAAAGACGCTTCGTATACCGAAACGAACGGGGTGATTAATTATACAAAAAATTGGACAGAACCCGTAAAAGACGGCGATTGGATTACAATTTCCAATAAAGCCTCTACTGTTTCGTTAAACATAGCTACGGGTGGATTTAAATTGTATACAGATGTTCGAGAAGAATATGGGGTAACGCCCCCGTATGCAACGCATCCCATTATATCGAATCCGCGTCGAGCAGGGGAGGATTGGCCGCATTTGTTAATGGAACAGGCCATTCCTTGTCCGCTTACCTTGGGGGATATCACGGCTGCGTATTTCGACATCGCATTTACGGTGGAAAAGGCGGAAAAT
The DNA here is from genome assembly GCA_015055785.1 of Clostridiales bacterium. Next base: position 10,011 of record SVHQ01000021.1, read on the forward strand.
CACACGCCGAATTATAATACTTCTTTACACACGGCGCAATTTTCTTGGATATTTACCATAAGTTGTGTAAATCGTTTTTCTCCGTCTTATGGCAAAGGCTACTTTTTCTCCTTACCGCTGTATGATTATCGTACGAAGATAATTCCTGCATCATTTATGGTTGACTCGGGCAAGGAAAGTGCAACGGGTGATATGATGTATGGGCTTTGTAACGAGGACATGGTGAAAGGTGGGGTAGAGGTTGGCACGCGTTACGAATGTAGTGTAAACCTTTACGAGCAGTTGAAAGCAAGTTTTGAAAGAATGCAAGCGGATGGTAATTTTAACAATTGTACTCTTTCGGATATGCGAATTAACACGACCAATATCGGTTGGGAGCTGCCCGGGACGTTTGATGTTGGATTGGAAGTGGAGTATATTTCATTGAAATATATCGAGAAGGAGTAATTTTACTATGAAATATAAAAAAATATTAGCAGCACTTTTGGCAAGTCAGTTTATCATATTGGCAGGTGGTTGCGAGTTTAGTGTAGGGAATTCGATAAACGGAGGTAGCAGTGTGGATACACAACAAGGCAGCGGCGAACAAACGGTTTGGGAAGAGGAACAGGATAACAACATTTTTAAAGACAGACATTATCAAACGGGATTTAAGCTGACCAATACAGCAAGTGTTCCTGGCCCGACCTATTTAGGAGACTTGCATTACGGCGGAATTACGGATATTCCTTCGCGGTGGATTTTGGCGCAGTGGTGTACAAAGTATCTTATTCAACCGACGGATATTCCAAAGGAAGAAGAAGGCTGGTACGTTTGGAAAAATGAATCCAAAGTGGTGAAGGTGAATACGGAGGAAGGCGCAATTTATATGGAGTGTAATGCATCCAAGGAATTTGATGCGCCTCGTGTAAATATGCAGGACTGGCCGCATCTTTTAATCGAACAATATACCACCGCTCGTTGTCCGGATTTATCAAAGATAGATTCCTTAAAGCTGCAAATGGAATTTGTAATCGATAAATGTGAAAAGAAAATGACGCCTGAAGAATATAATGCGGAACTTCATACGGCACAGTTCCAAATTAACTTTACTGTATCCAATCAAAATAAAAATTCTCCTGGATATGGCGATTGTATTTGGTTTGGTTTACAATTTTTCGACGATCGTTTTCCTTTTTCGCAAGACAGTGTTTCGATAGACGGTGGCAAGGATAGCGCGACAGGTTTGGCGATGTACGGAGTGAGCAGTAAGAGGTTTTTAAAAGAACCTGTTTATGTGGGGGATTATATTGAAATTGATTTTGATATACTTCCTGAAATTAAGAAGGCATTGCAGGCTTGTCGAGAGTATGACGGCGTGGAAGTGTTCCGTAACACCAATTTGGAAGATTTAAAGCTGACGACGATGAATATTGGTTGGGAACTTCCAGGTACGTATGACGTTGCCTCCACAATTTATAAGCTTAATTTGGTATATGACAAATCGAAGAAATAACAACGGATAGTTGTGCTTGTACCGTCAAAGGCGAAAGGGCGGTAAAGTATCAATATATTAAAATAAATGAATAAGGAGATTTTATGATGGCAAACAAATTTAAGGGTTCACTGACGGCAGTATTGGCGCTTGCCACAATCGCATGTGCCGGAATGGGTAAGTCGGGCTACGTAGCGAAAGCGGCAGAAAACGACGTATGGCTTCCTGCATATATGGAAGCGGACGCAATCATTGATGCAAAAGAGCATAGATGGTATGATACAGAAGCTGGGGTAGAGTTGGATACGTGTGAATTATACACGAAAAACGCAGCTTATAAGACAACGGATTGGACGGGAAGAATCCCCGAAGTGGATGCAGAAGGGAATTACGTAAGCTACTATACGGGTGCTACGATGGGTGCGAATACACCCGATGAAAAAGTAGGCAGTGCAGTAACAGTGGAAGAAACTACAACCAAACTTAAACTTGCGCAATCGAACGGCGGCGGCAGATTCCGTTACGCTTATCCCGTACAGTTGGATGGGTTGATGTTGACAATCAACTTCCAGCAGATTGAGGTCGGTAATAGATTGCGTTTCTCGTTTGGTGATAACTACAATACGATTGCGCACCCTGTGCTTGGCGCGGCAAACGATTGTACGGGACTTGCGGTGGAAATGCATCAAGAGAGCCAGACGTGGAAAGACTTTAACTGGTTTGGTTTTAACATTCGTTCCTGTGAAAACTTTTCAGACAGCACGGGGGCTACGGGGAATGGTACAAGCGATTACTTCTGTGCTGACGGTACTGACCCTGGTGCTTATACTGTGAAAATGAGCTTTGACGTTAACGACGACGGCAGTGTTACACTTGTTGCGCAAAGTCATCGAAATAATCCTGCAGACACCACACCTTCCAAATCGTGGACGATTTCGGCTGAAAAGGCAGAAAATATGGGTATGATTGACGATGATGGCAATACGTGGATTGGCGTAACGTCTTTCGCGGACGGCAACAATACCGATACATACAGCCGTTTCGCAATTAAAGTAGAAGATGCAAAACGTACAGCATACGAAGAAACCGACCTTGCGGCAATGGAATCGGCTTTGGAAGCATACAGCGCGACGGCGATTACCGACGGTACGGTTACCGCAGAAAATAAGGCTGAATGGCAGGCAAAAAGACAGGCTGTTGTAGATTTGAAATCTAAAATCCGTCCCAGCGATATGTATCTTTTGGACGTTGATGCAAAGTTGGCGGCTGCGGACGAGGCGCTTGAAACAAAATTACAGGTTGGCTTGGAACAGCAAATTCGCACTCAGGTTGCTGAATATAAAAATGCTCCGTTGAATACGTTGGATGACGTTTATGCAGCACTTGCAAAGAAACAGGCAATTGGGGACTATTCCGCATTTGCGGATAAAGATGCGCTTGCAGCAATGGTAGCAGAAGCGGATGCGGCTGTTTTGGCGGCGGCAGATGGGCTTTTGGCGGATAGAATGGCGGAAGTGAACGGGTTCGCAACCAATGGTGTAAAGAGTTATCAGCAAGCTCTCCGTGCGGCGGAATTGAAGGAATTGATTACGGACAGAGACCTTTTGAAAGATCAGGTTCTTACCCTTGAAAATGCAAGTACTTATGAGGCAGCAATTGCTACGATGATGGAAAGCAAGGAAGCATTTGATGCACGTCTTGCGGCAGATAAGCTTTATTTTACCGATCAGTATGGTAAAGATGAAACGTCGGTAAATGATATCGAATTTGTTGAAAAGGGTCTCCAATACACATTTACTGGTGGCGGCAGACAGATTGGTCTTAAAGAAACAATTGATATTGAAAAGGGCGCACGCGCTGTATTCACCGTGGATGAATGGGCATATTTGAGCAACGTATATAATCCTAACGGTATGAGTTTCTTCATTTCTCAAAGAGCAAATGGTATGCGTGGTGTAGGCAGTATTGCTGGTATGCTTTTCGTATATGAGGATGGGGTGACTTTACAAACCTTCTATGGAAAGAGTAATAATTATGTTGATATCGTTAACATGCAACCAGTGAATGAAGGGGATGCATCTTATATTTCTTTGTCGATTAAACTCAACAAAGGGAAGAGCCGTTATGAAATAATGGTTGAATATTTAGATAAAGACGGTATGATGATTGACTTTGCTTCCAGTTATCTTGCTTATAAAGAAGCTGATAATGAAATTGGCGGGGTGTCCATCAACGAAGATACATATGCAAACGGTGCTTATTTCTATATGAACAGCTGGATGGTTGTGGAAGGATTTAAGAATCCGAACGGTGAGCTTGACGAGACATATACCCCTGAGAGTGTATTTAATACGGTAACATTCAAAGTATTCGGAAATAAAGTTTACGATGAAGCATTTGTAATCGATTATATCAGCTCTATTTCCGTCAAGGAAGGAACGATGAAGACGGAATATAAGGTAGGCGATGCGATTGATCTTGCAGGAGCAACGCTTGTTATCACCAAAGAATCGGGTGCAACCGAAGAAGTGGAAATTAAACGCAGTATGATTAATGGTTTCTCGACTAAAAAAGAAGGGACGATTACAGTGGAAATTTCCTATGAAGGATTTAAGACGGAAGTAACGATAACGGTTGCGGAAAAAGATGTTGCAGGTGATAGTGGAAACACGGATAGCGGTGATAACAGTGGTAATACGAATAGCGGTGATTCTCAAGATGGTTCTTCTAATCAGTCAATTATGAGCATTTTTAGCGGATGTACGTCTTCGGTGGCTGGTATGGGTATTGTGATTACTATGATGTCTGCGGCTGTTATGGTATGTCTTAAAAAGAGAGAGGACTAATGAAATCAAAAACAATAAAATCAATAAGTATGATGGTCATGTTTGCGTTCCTGTGCTTTGCACAGGGATGCGGCTTCATCATAAATGATAAGAATGAACAAAATTCGTCTGATGGTGGACAGTTGGAGGAACCTATGGCATATGATCCTTTTAAACCCATTTGGGAAGGTGATATCGTCTATAATGAAACAGTTGTCTTGATGGAAGATGCAGAAGGGAACTATACAGGGAATCTTGTGTTTGCTCCCACGGAAATTATTTCTATCAAAAATTATACGCTCGAAAAAGAGTTTGATACGAAAAGATTTGCGATGGATGGGAACAAAATAATTTGTACAGATATCATCGGTGACGAAAGCGATAGATTTGACGATATTCCTTTTATGACGGAAGCAATGGCAAGAGGGGATGAGGGTCACGATGAATTTGGGTTGGATAAAATGGGTAACGTTTGTTTTACCGAAGGTATTGGCGTTGTTCTTCATCAAATTGCCGTTACATATCGTCATGTGGAAAAATGGGATATTGTTCCGACTTATGCAGGAGATAAGCTGACCAATTTTAAGGAATTGGTGGAATCGGGGACAGATGTAGAAATGTTCCTATTTGGGGATAGTATTACATCGGGATGTAATTCTTCGGCATTTTTAAATACAGAACCTTATCTTCCCAAATGGGGCGATGCGGTTGCAGGGCTTATCGGAAAAAAATATTCGATTAACGTAACGACAATTAACGGTTCGGAAATTGGCGGGACTAGTGCTGATGGTTTAGGAAACATCAATATACAACTTCAAAAGCATTATTTGCGTGCGGATAAGGCTCCGGATATTGCCTTTATCGGTTATGGGATGAATGATGGTTCGGGACATGTATCGGCGGCGAAGTATAAGGCGAACGTACAGGGTATCATTGATGCGATTCGTACGGAATTTCCTGCTTGTGATATTGTTTTGATGTCTACGATGCTTGCAAATCCAATCGCGCCGCAGTATACAGAAGAAACGCCTACGTATCTTGCGAAATTGAAAGAGCTTTGCGAAGAAAATGAACGTACCGTTGTGGTAGATATGACCTCTTTTAGTGCTGAGTTATATAAAACTAAAAAAGGTTTAGATGTGCTCGCGAACAACGTAAATCATCCTTCTGATTTTATGGTGCGCGCATATGTATATAACGTAATGGCAACATTGTTTAAATAAAGAATAGAAGATATAATTTTATTTGTACTGATTGTATAGTGTTGTGATTAAAATAAAAA
>SVHQ01000228.1 GCA_015055785.1 Clostridiales bacterium
CTACACGCTTGGCGGCAAGGAAATCAAAGTGGCAGTTGCACACGGCATGAAGAACGCAAAGGTCTTGCTTGACGAAATCCGCGACGGCAAGAGCGAGTATCATTTCATTGAAATTATGGGTTGCCCCGGCGGTTGTATCGCAGGCGGCGGTCAGCCGTTTGTAAAACCCTGCTTCTTACCCAACGAAGGCAGCGACATTTTGGATACGTTCAAAGCAAAACGTGCGGCTGCACTTTATCAAGAAGACGAATCCAAACCCTTGCGTGCTTCGCATAAGAATCCTCAAATTATCGCCCTCTACGAGCAATATTTGGGCAAGCCGAACTCTCATAAAGCACACGAATTATTGCATACGACCTATACGGCAAAGGAAAAATTTAAGGACTAAAAAAGCACGCATACCTGCCCTTTTGACAAGGGCAGGTATGCGTTGAAATAAAATTACATAGGAGAAGAAAACGAATGAATAACTTAAAAGAAATGAAGAAGAAAGAGCTCTTTCTTGCAATCTTCGCTGGTGCTATCGCGCTTTTCAGCTTTTTAGCATTAACCTTTCACGTATTTAGGATGACGGATGATACGGAATCAATCCTTGCGCTTGCTGGAGCATCTGGATTGGGTGCTCAAACGAATATGAACGCGTTTAACATGATTGAACATTTAGATGATTTCACCGGCGCTTATAAAACGTATGCAATGCTTGATATTGCCGCATTGATTGGGGCATTAGGCGCAATCGCTTACTTTGTATACGCACTTCTTTTCAAGAGCCCTGAAGAACGTATCGTGATTTACAAGAGAATTCTTCTTATTGCAATCGCTATCACCATTTTCATGCTCATTCAAGGTTTACACTTAACCGATAAGACGAACGATAATTTCTGGAAAGGCGTTGAAGCTGACGGATCTATGACTCGTGCTGAAATGGAATCTTACGGCGATTTCGGCTACGAAACGGAATGCTATTGGCCGATTATCATTGTTGGTTTGCTCACCATTCCTTACGCAATTATTTTGAAAAAGATGCCTGAAGATCAAGTAGTTGTTGCGCCCGTAGTGGAAAACGTTCTTCAAGAAGTTGCTGTAAGCGAAACGTCGTCCAACGAAGAAACACCCGTTATTGAAGAAGAACTTCCCGTCGTTGAAAGCGCTCCTCAAAACGAAGATTCGCAAATCGATTCCTTAAAAAAATGGAAAGCCCTTTTAGACGAAGGAGTAATAACACAAGAAGAATTTGATGCAAAAAAGCAAGATATTCTTAAATAATTAATGAAGCTTAAAGCCGCAAGGGAAAATCCCTTGCGGCTTTTTCTTATCTTTTAACGCTCTTTATAAATTGCTTAATTTCTTTTTCCGTCGCTTTTCGCAATACCTGCTTCACTACGCTTGGATCATACGGCGCGGTTTCGTCATCGAAACGTCTTACGCTGTCTACGTACACCACTTGCTCGGTGTTATGTCTACCCATTCGCACCCATACGTAGTCGCCCTTATGCGTACTTTCACTCGGATCTAAATACCAATAATTACAGCCCTTATACCCTTGCGGACTAACGCCTACGAACAGGTATTTGCCCATACCGTGTCCGCGTTGAGCATAATATTTATCAAATTCTTCGCGCAATTTACCGCTAAAAACTTCTATCTCTTTTTTGTGGAATAAGAAAGAATGTATCCCGCCTAAAAAGCTCTTTCCTTTCGAGCTTTTCAAAAGCATCCGCACAATCATAACGCAGTCCTTTTCGCGGCGCTCTAACCGTTCGACAGCTTTTCCATTGTCGGTATACGGATATAAATCTACTGCTATTCCCGCTTTCTCAAACGAAAGATTGCATTCTTTCCCGTAAGCTCCTGCCAACAGTCGACTCATTGCAAACAGCCATTCTTCCATTTCTTCAAAAGTCATATCTGAACAAAGGTGTTTATAAGAAAGGTATTCGTTTATAATCTCGATTTCGACATTTATGAAATTCTTATTTCCGTTTTCAGGCAATACCCGAAGGGAAAAGTTTGTCCCTTGTAAATCAATCGACGGCATACTATTACTCTACAATATCCAAAATCAACGGCTCAGCTTTCGGTGGATTGGTTTCAATACGCGTTGCATTAAGCAATCTCTCTTCCGCCGCGGCAAAACCGCTCTCTTTTTCCGAATATAATACGGCGATTTTATCGCCAACCTTGACGAAATCCCCCGTTTTCGCGCAAAGATATATACCTGCCGCAGGATCGATGACGTCTTCTTTCGTGTTTCTACCAGCACCAAGGAGCAAGCTTGCCACGCCGTAGCTTTCCGTATCTACACCCGTAATATAGCCTTCCTTTTTCGCCGTGACTACGTATTCGTATTTCGCTTTGGGGAATTTTTCAGGATGCAAAATCCATTCCTTATCTCCGCCCTGCGCATCAACCATATCCGCAAACGTTTTGAGCGCCGTACCGCTTGCAATCGCGTCTTTGGCGAGCTTTTCACATTCCGCATAGCTGCCCTTTTCCGCTAAATTCAAAATATGCGCCGCGAGTGCAATACACAGCTCCGTTAAATCCTTAGGACCGTTGCCATTCAGCGTTTCAATCGCTTCGATAACTTCCAAGGAATTTCCAATCGCATAGCCCAAAGGCCTATCCATGTCCGTGATGAGTGCGCGCATACGCTTCCCTGCACGCTTACCGATTTGCACCATCCATTCCGCAAGTTCGCGGCTCTTTTCAGGCGTTTTCATGAACGAGCCGCTGCCCGTTTTTACGTCCAAAACGATACAATC
>SVHQ01000229.1 GCA_015055785.1 Clostridiales bacterium
AGCGAATTTCATAAGTAAATGTTTGTTTGCCGCAAGGTCTTTTGCGGATGTGTGCGGTGCATCCTTCCGCACGAAATTCTTTTCTGAATGTTTTAGGCATTTGTCTAATATAGCTCTTTTTAATAGCAATTCTTTTGAGAGAAACGAAAAATGATTGGCTCTTTTATTCTACTTTTTCATTTTTGTGAACTATAAAATGTAGCTGTTTGGTGGGGGCAGGTACGAGTTTAACACAAAAAATTAAGGATTGACTGGATATGATGAATATGTGGCAGAATACGAAGAAATAAAAATGCGATAGAGTGAATTCTGTCGGAGGTGCGTTTTATGTGGAAAGAAATTGTGGAAAAGATTAACAGCGGAATTTTGCAGTCGGATTAGTGTGAAAAACATCAGTTTTCGGTCTTTAAGTCTGTAAAGCAAGCAGATAAAAAGCGACGACACCAAAACTTAAGCGAAGTAGTTGCGCTCGCAAAAGTTAAGGTGTCGTCTTATGCTCGTATATATTAAATTACTGCTTGTTTATGGGGGATATCCAATCAAAATAGATTTTTAATTTTAATCAGCAAGCCATTTGTTGAGATTTTCTTTGACAAAAGCATCGTCGTTAAGATGGGGATACGCTTTGTAAATTCTATCGATTTCTTCAAGCTGACCTTCGGACATTTTTTCATCGGGGTTTAAGCACCAAGTTCCCTTAAAAATACCTTGGCGGCGCAATACCTCGTGCAGACCTGCGATACAGCCCTTGAATCCGTTTGCGGTGTCGAAAAATACCGCGTTTGTGTCGGTAACTTCGTTTGCAAGAGTCATCATCTCGTACGGGATAGAATCCATTCCCCGTACCGCTTTACACTTCTCATACAGCTCTACCGCTTTCTTCGTCCAAACCGACCAATGCCCAAGCAAACCACCGACAAAACTCTTTTCGTAAGTCTTGCCGTTTACGGTGAACTTATAGCTGGAAATTAGGTCGAGGACGATATTATCATCGTTGCCTGTATAGAGTGTAATTTCATCGGCACGTTTAGAAAGCGCTGCAGCGCGTACGACGTCGAGAGAATAATATCGATTAAACGGTGCGGCTTTGATGGCTACTACATTGTCGATGTCACAAATTTTTTCCCAGTAATTGTAACTGAAAACTCTACCGCCTACTGCCGTTTGCAGGTAAAAAGCAATCACGGGTATCACGGCTGCAACGGCTTTGGTGCGTTCTACCATCTCGTCTTCGGAAAGGTGGTTGAGTCCGCCGGGGGAAAGAAGCACAGCGTCGTAACCGAGGCTTTTGGCGAGTTCCGCTTCTTGAACGGCTTGTTCTTTCGGTCCGCATGCGCCTGCCACCATAACGATGGTTTCGCCTGTTTTTTCTTCAAATTTTGTTGCTTCTTCCTTGGCGACTTTCAGGACATTTTCCAGTAAATTATGTTTAGGGTCGCGGATTTCGAACTGCGTGGTATGCACAGCCACGGCAAGACCGCCGACGCCTGCATCGAGGTAATAGCGAACAACCGCACGTTGCCGCTTTTCATCGAATTGTCGATTCTCGTCAAGGGCAAGGGGATTGGCGGGGATTACTGTACCTTTGTGAAGCTTTTGAAGGGCTTTTTCGTGTCTAGTCATTAGTAGTTACCTTTCCTTTCCTCAAAGTGGGTGGGCTTATTCAGAGTTCTTCCGCCGTCTAAAATATATTCCGCTTGCCATCTAATCAAAGTTTCAGCGCAAACGTCGGGATAGCCGAAGATTTCCATAGCGCGCGATGCGTCGTTCAGATATGCGGTATCGCCTTCTTTCCCTTCAAAAATAGGTTCCTTGTTTAAGTATTTCCCGAGTTTCTCCGATACTTTTTTGATGGAAACAGTTTCAGGGCCGGTAACGTTCATAATGGTTATAGGCGAAGTGGCGTGCAGTAAACCGCGTATCGCAATTTCATTTGCCGCCCCCTGCCAAATAAAGTTGAATACAGGGGTGGAAAGGGAAATGGGCTCGCCGTCAAGAATTTTCTTTGCACAGTCAAAAAGAACGCCATAACGAAGGTCAACCGCGAAATTGAGGCGGTAAATAAACACATTTGTACCGTATTGCTTAGAAGCGTATTCGAAGGCGCGCTCTCTGGCAAGTACGCTCATAGGATATTCGCCATTAGGCGCAACCTTATCGTCTTCTGTACACCCGCCGCAAGCAAGGGGCACTAAAGGATAAATATTCCCCGAAGAGAATACAACGATGTTGGATTTTCTAAATTTATAAGCTACAAAGGCAGGCAAGGTAGAGTTCATTGCCCAAGTTAAGTATTCGCTGCCGCCATCCGTGCCAAATTTTCTTCCAGCCATGAAAATTACGTTTTCCACTTCAGGCAAAGCATTCAAGCTGTCTTGATTTAAAAGATCTGCGCTGATGGTTTCAATTCCATGTTTGTGCAGTAAATCTAATGCAGCTTGGTCGCTAAATCTAGAAACTGCAATAACTTTTTTGTCGATACCTGCTTGTTTGATTGCGTTTTTGGCGAGTATACAAAGGGTGGGACCCATTTTCCCGCCCGAGCCAAGCACCATAATATCGCCTTTTATTTTCGCGATATCGGCAACAAGTTTATTGGATGGGGTTGTCAACAATGTGTTAAGTTTCTCTTCCGTCCACATAATTTGTCTCCTTTTTAAAAGTTGAGATATTCTTCTTTGGTCATGAGAGGGGTAAAATAGTTTTTGATGCGCAACGCTTCTTTTGCGTCATCGAAAAGAAGGTC
>SVHQ01000230.1 GCA_015055785.1 Clostridiales bacterium
ATTTTCGTCCAAAGGCAAGCGTTCGGGATCGCCGTAAACGGTAGCAGACGAGGAGAATATAATCTTCTTAACGTTGTATTTTTCCATAATCTGCAAAAGGGATACCGTACCGCTGATGTTGTTTTCGTAATATTTCAAAGGCAATCTGCAACTTTCTCCCACCGCTTTAAACGCTGCAAAATGAATCACCGCGTCAAATTTATGCGCAGAAAAAATCTTTTCCATTGCTTCGCTGTCACGGATATCCGCTTCATAGAAAGTAACTGTTTTGCCCGTGATTTTTTGCACACGACGAATACTTTCAAAACTGGAATTGCTGAAATTGTCCACTACGACCACGTCGTAATCCTTATTCAACAGTTCTAAAACAGTATGCGAACCGATATAACCGCAGCCGCCTGTTACCAAAATCGTTGCCATATTTTCTATCTCCTTAACGATTAATCTTTGTCATCCTCTGCATCCAAAAGCTCTACTTTCTTCGCACGAATTTTTAAAATCTTTTGTTTGGTCGCTTTCACGACTTTCACCTCTATGTCTTCTATCGTAAGCATTTCACCAATAGAAGGAATTCTGCCGAATTTCTCCGTGACCCAACCGCCAACGGTGTTCGATTCACAATCCTCGTCCTCTTCTTTATCAAAGAGCGCAAAGAATTCTTCCAATTCGCATTTGCCGTCCACCCAATATTCGTCTTCGGCAATTTGACCATGCAACACCGCCTCTTCGTCGTGTTCGTCCCAAATTTCGCCCACAAGCTCTTCCAAGATATCTTCAAGCGTTACAATACCCACAAGTCCGCCGTATTCGTCCGACACCGCTGCCATGTGGATTTTCTGTTTTTGCAATTGTTTCAAAAGGGTAGAAATACGAGTGTATTCCGATGTGAACACAATTTCTTGCACCAAATGCCCGATTTGCTTTTCACCCTTTACGTAATGAATAAAGAAATCACGCTGGTGGATAAGACCAATCACGTTATCAATCGTGTCTTTATATACAGGCAAACGGGAATAACCCGATTTTTCGAATACTTCCGCCACCTCTTCCATCGTGGAATTTTCTTCTACCGCATAAACGTCCACTCGAGGCACCAAAATATCTTCTACCTTTAAATCGTCAAATTCAAGCGCCGAACGCAAAAGCTCCGATTCGTCCTCTTTTAAAGTGCCGCTTTCTTCCGCTTCATCCACAAGCGACATGAGTTCTTCGTCCGTCACCGTTTCGTCTTTCTTTAATTTGAAAATTTTTGTTAACAACCATTTAAAGCCATCAAAAATCTTGCAAAGCGGCATCAATATCCAATAAAAAAACTGCATCAACGGATATACGACAAAACAGAATTTCTCCGGATATACGCTCGCGAGATATTTCGGTGTGATTTCACCGATTAACAATACGGCAACTGTCAAAACCGCCGTGGATACCGTCGCAGCCAAATCACGATCTGCAATCAGCTGTCCAAACAAAATCGTGCCAAGCGCGGATGCCGTTAAGTTTACAATGTTGTTGCCAACCAAAATTGCCGTTACCAATTTATCATACTTTTCATCGGCAAAAGCATGCACCGCTTTCGCATTCTTCTTGCCAAGCGTGACCATGCTTTTAAGCTTTATCTTATTCGCACACGAATAAGCCGTTTCCGTCCCCGAAAAAAAAGCGGAAAGCACGATAAGAACTGCGATTACAATAGATAGGGGTAGGGGTTCCATAATAGGTTAATAATCCTCCGAAAAGGGGTTGAATTTTTTGGCAAGCCAAACTTTCCCTTATACTCTATTATTATAGCAATTTTTTTTCGCTTTTGTCAAGATATGTGAGGGTATATTTGTATTTTTTCACGGTTTTTAAAGGTTTTTTTGCGATTTTTTAGGTTTTTTATCCGATTTCCCCTCTCGCTTTCATAGGCAATCTTGCTACATATCATAAAATTACCCCATACCATGTATGCATTGAAATGATATTTTATCGAAAATAACATAGGCATGTACGCATTGAAATTTATTTTTAAAATTTTCTTATCACTATAACCCTCTTTCCTTTTCTTAATTTTTTATTTTTATAAAAACCAAAGCAGACAAAATACTTGACGAAAATGCGGGCGGCGTGCTATACTAAATTTGTACGATATTATAAAGTCGCGCACATGCGCGCAAGGAGATTATTATGAGCAAAAACAAACTCCGCATTGAAACTACCTGCGTTCAGGGTGGATACACCCCCGGCAATGGTGAACCCCGTCAAGTGCCTATTATTCAAAGCACGACGTTTAAATATGCAACCAGTGAAGATATGGGCAAATTGTTTGATTTGGAAGCAAGCGGTTATTTTTATTCCCGTTTGCAAAATCCCACTTGCGACACCGTGGCGGCTAAAATTTGTGCTTTGGAAGGCGGCAGCGCAGCAATGCTCCTCTCTTCAGGACAAGCAGCTAATTTCTTTGCAGTATTCAACATCGCAACCTGCGGCGACCATATCATTTCCTCTTCGTCCATCTACGGCGGCACCTATAACCTTTTCGCCGTTACTATGAAAAAAATGGGCATTGAGTTCACTTTCGTCGATCCCGATTGCACGGAAGCCGAGCTGAACGCCGCCTTCCGTCCCAACACCAAAGCGGTGTTCGGCGAAACGATTGCAAACCCTGCCTTGACAGTGCTGGATATTGAAAAATTTGCAAAAGCGGCGCACGCGCACGGCGTACCCCTTATCATTGACAACACGTTCGCCA
>SVHQ01000231.1 GCA_015055785.1 Clostridiales bacterium
CGTCGTAATGAAGAGCACGTCGCTATGTTTTTCTTCAAAGAATTTATCCTCATCATCAAAGCGGTTTTCGCTACAAACGTCGAACAAGTTTCCGTATTTATGTAACCGTGTATGATTGATATCGCATATGTGCGTGATTTTGAATTTCTCTTTCAAGTTTGCGATATAACGGCCATATGCTTCACCACCTCTACCGCCAAGCCCAATAATAGAAACTGTTACCATTTTTTTCATCTCACTCCTCACTTTTTTCTTTTTTATTAGAATCTATGATTTTAAGTTCGTTTTCAAAACGCTTTTTCGCCCGATAAAAGGTCGCAGCCGATTGAAAACCGCATTTATATAAAATTTCCAACGTTGTCATATTTAAGCTTTTATCCAACATCAAGGCTTGCGCTTTCCTAATCCGTAGCATATTAATATAGTCACGAAAATCCCGACCGATATATTTCTTTAAGATACGCGAACAATAATCCACCGAATACCCCAAATCCTTGGATACTTTCGCCAACGTAATATTTTCCAAATAATGTTCGTGCATATACAAAAGCAATACCTTGATAAATTCTTCTCGAACATTCTTATGCGTGCGCTTCGTCAAGGAATATTCTTCGATGAAATAGGAAAAAAGCAAGTTTGCGTACCCTAAATCCTTAATATGCGTCTTTTCCGTTTCACCATACCATCTTTCAAGCAACTCAAATATCCGTTGATTTTTCTTTTTATCCGACATATACGTCATAAATGTTTGATCAGCGTATAAATCGTAAAAATCTTCCAAATATTCTCGGCTCAATACCAACACGAATGCCAATATTTTCGATGTTAAATGCTTGTACCAATGCCCTTCATAACTGTCAACAAAAAAGATATCGCCCCGCTGCATAATATACGTTTTATCGTATAAATGCGCTTCCGCCTTTCCGTCAAGCATAAAAATCATTTCCACACTGTCGTGGAATTCCCCAATGGGCTGTAATAAACCATCTTTTTTGAAATATATGTATTTCGCCTTGTCCGTTTCACCAGAATAATACTGTACACTCATTAAATCATTCCCCCGACTCTTTCTAACAAAGCTTTGTATTTGCTTTAGCTAATACGGCAAATATGCCCTGCAGGGTATATTTCCGCGCCTCTCAATGTCAGCTTTTAAGCTTTTTCAAAATTTCTATACTCGGCGCAGGAATTCTCCCCAAACCGTCTGGTCCGACATTCAATAGATAGTTGATTCCCCTACCGTTTAATTCTTTCTTGATTCTCAAAACCGTTCCTGCATCCTTCCAGTTTTGGTCGTACGCCTTATATCCCCACGTATCGTTGAGGGTTGCAGGCACTTCGTATAACATACCATTGCTCTCAGCATCCGTTTCATTATCAGCCGAAGAACCATAATCACCCATGCCGTTGCCGATACGGGAATTAATCAAACAATTCGGTTGATATTTTTTAACGAGGTTATAAAGCTCTACCGACTGTTCTTTGGTAATATCCTGCGGGGTATCAAACCAAATCAAATCAATATCACCATAGTTCGTCAAAAGCTCCGTCACTTGCGGAATCGTTTTTTTTCTAAAACAAATCTCAAAATCCTTTTTCGTATTCGGGAAATCCCACGTATTTGTCCAGGGCTTGCCTTGATTGGTTTCAAACGTTTCGCTATAACCGCCGCCATGTTCTTCGTGCCAGTCAAGTTCTTGCGAGTAATAAATGCCAAATTTCAAGTCATTTTTACGGCAGGCAACAGACAATTCCTTGATGATATCTCTACCAAAAGGCGTGTGCATAACGTTATAATCGTCCACTTTGGAATCGAAAAGAGCAAACCCTTCGTGGTGCTTGGCCGTTACAACGATATATTTCATACCTGCAGCTACCGCCAAATCGCACCATTCATCCGCGTCGAAAAAGACGGGATTGAAGGCATCCATCAGTTTTTCATATTCTTTGATGGGAATTTGGAAACAGGATTGCACCCATTCGGCAATCATATCCATGCGTTTGCCCTTCCATTCGCCTGCTAAGAGAGAATACAAACCAAAATGAATCATCATGCCGAATTTAGCTTCTTTAAACCATTGCTTATTGTCCATGCAAAACTACTTCCCTTATAACTTCCTACTGCCATTATACAAGAGATCTTCTAACAAATCAATACTTTTTCACAAAAAATCTATTGCAAAATCCGACATTCCTCTTGCATTTTTCCAATCAAAACCACCAGTTGAACCGGACTGGCCCTTCAATGCCATAGTACTGGCTGAGCCATAAGGCTCGTTGAAAGGTTTGCCAACTGGCGAGAAATAGAAAGCGCATTGAATTGCCAAATGCACTTTGCTGATCCATATTGCGCTTGACAAAAAGGAACAAACGAGAAGTTGAACAGACTTTCACGAGAGTTTTATCCCAAAGGGCATAATCTTTCTCGCGTTTCCCAAAAAACGCTCGAAAAAAATCTGGCGTTAATTAACACCAGACCGAAAAAGGTATTAAATTCCCAAAAACCACAGGATTTATTTGAACTTCTTCTCAAAAAGTGTTGCACTTAGTTTGACAAATCACCGTGTGAAACGCTGAATACCTTTAAACAAAAGGGGTACAGCAATACGACTGTGCCCCAAATGGGTGTTTTTTGCCTATTGTAGTCATTTTTAGGATATTTTTCGTCCTAATTTTAAGTAAAGAATGCATCTATGCAAAGAAAAACGCATTTTGATTCATAAAAAT